>CAZDHV010000151.1:0-7425 GCA_964505335.1 uncultured Saprospiraceae bacterium
GAAGAAAAGGAAGAGTCGTAAACAGCAGATGATTGAAAAGAAGAATAAGGCGGAGGAGAAAAGAATGCTCTATTGGGCAGTTGGCATAACACTGCTCTTTTTAGTGTTAGCATTCATCTACTTCAATATGGTCAGATAAGATAGGGGCAAAAAAAATGGTACTGTTTCTTTAAACAGCACCATTATAACCTTATTAATTCTCTTAAGATGAAAACGAATTACTCTATACATTTCAACTACCGTGCCAAAAGAGTAAGACCACCTCAAAAATCAACATGAAACTCAATTTAGATCTTAAGATCGCCAGTTCTCAAGAATGGCTCGACGCCGTTATGAGTGATTTTGATTCATTTCTACAGGATCATGCTGACTGCGAACGCAAGGCCTCTGCTATGGCTATGAGCTTCGTGGCGAAGTATCCAGATCGAAACGAGATTATCCCTGAGCTCATCGAGACCGGTATCGAAGAGCTTGAGCATTTTGAGCAGGTCTACAAATTGATGCGGACTCGAGGAATATCACTAAACCACTCCATCGGTGAAGATCTGTATGTCTCACAACTGATTAAGCAATGTCACTCAGGTCGTAACGAAAGATTCATGGACAGGCTCTTGATAGCTTCAGCCGTAGAAACACGTGGTGCTGAACGATTTAGAATGGTCGCGGAAGCTCAGGAAGAACCCGACCTACAGCAATTCTATAAGACCTTATGGATATCAGAAGCTAAGCATGGGCATATCTTCGTCAAGATGGCCCTACATTATTTTGAGGAAGATCAAGTCTATAAGCGACTGAATTGGTGGATGGACAGAGAAGCCGAATCTATCCAGTCATTAGAGATTAAGGCCGCACTCCATTAATCAATAGCTTTCTGCATCGTACGATATTGATTAAGTAGTTGTCCACTGGTGTTATAGTCAACCTCATCCAAAATCCTGAGCAACTCAGAAGCTTCCCCTGCAACTGGTTGATCTTCATAGCCTCGATCTCTCATGAAGTGTAGATACTTCATCAGCTTGAATGCATCAAACCACTGATAGAAAGCCTTCTCAAATGTGTCAACAGATTTAGCATTCTTGCTCAACTTCTGCATAGTTTGAACAAAGCTTACCGAACTAAAATAGTCTTGTGCAGCAAATGGCAACACCTTTAGCTTATCTGCTAAGCTAGTTGGTAGTGCATTGTACAGAGATATCACATCTGACAAAAATGGCCGCAGAACAATGAATGACTCAAGATTGTAGGATAAATACTCGTTGTGTCCTGACATCTGGATCATAGCACGACCCGTACCAAATGGCACACGATCAGAGGATCGTGACGAGGGAATAACAACCGCAGTTGGACACTCGCCAAGGGTTCTTTTCTTAGTGAACTTATGGATAAAGTAAAAGTCCTCTCCAGCCTTGCGCAAGTTCATCCGCCCGACCTGCACATAGGCTCCTACTCGCACGGCAAAGGAACTGCCCACTGTATGATATGCGTAAGGTAGTCGCATATAACGCTGTACCTCGATGAAATATCTTAGATGCAACTCGTATTGAATAATAGCTTCATGATCATGAGGGTGCTCATAGTGGATATTGATTAACTCTACTTTAGGCTGATTTGCGGCATACTTGTCGATTGCTGAGAGATACGAATCATTGACTTTACAATCGGCATCTATGTTGACAATTGGTGTCTGATCATTAACGGCTAAGAATACAGCTTGATCCATGGCTAATCTCCGTGCCATTCCTACCCCAGCCTTCTTAGATTCTATTCCAACTACATAGAAGACATGCAGATGCAAATGGCTCGATCTAAGCTGATAATTCGTCACCTGCTCGTAAGATTGTCTGTTCACCCTACTCTGCTCTCCAGTACATTGCTCTGACTCATTGATTAAGAGTACTACGGCATAATCGGTATCATAATGGCAGTCTTCCAATGACGCTATTGTTGTCAGGAGATCAGGCTCATTAGAGGCTGGGATGATCAGTATGAGGTCATACTGTTCGTGATAATCAAGCCACGGATATGGCTCCAGCATGTTAGAGTGATATTTAATCTCGCTTGCAATTATAGACATTGAGTATACTTGCGCTATGATATTGATAGAGTCCATGTTTTGCCCACCCGTTTCTGTGGTAGCAGCTATGGCTCACAATAATACGGTAGTTTTAGAGGCTCACGAGAACTATCAAAAGAGATCATTCAGAAATCGAATGTACATCAAGACTGCACAGGGGCGCAAACTGTTCTCGATACCTCTACAAAAGGGTAAAAATCAACAATGTCAGATTGGCGATGTCAAGCTTAGCCAAGAAGAGTATTGGGAGTTGCATTTATCTAAGGTATTACGGACCAATTACGGCAGCGCCCCATTCTATCATGATTATATTGATGAGTTCCTTGATATAATAAGAAAATCGCATCACTCTTTGTTAGAATTGAACACAGCCGTACTAACTTGGCTTCTTGAGACTATCGGTATCTCTACTGCTATTGAGCAAAGCACGACTTACAAACATATCGTTGATGGTGAAGAAGTTGATTTGAGAAATAAATTTGTACCCAGTGATGCGTATTTTTCGTCTCAAGACCATATTGTATACCCGCAAGTTCATCAGGAGCAATATCCATTTTGTGGAGGCTTGAGTGTGATTGATATATTATTCAGTTGTGGGCCCGAGACAATAGTCTATCTTAAGCAGATATAACATAGATGTTCCAAAAACAAAAGAAACCCTCTATAGAACTCATCAAAGATGAAGTGTCAAGCATTGCTGATCATCTTCATGCACTGACCGATGATATCGGACATCAGGACCTTATAGAGACGACCGATGATCTTAGGTTGCATATCAAGGATCCGTACCTATTCGTCATTGTTGGTGAGGTTAAGGCTGGTAAGAGTAGCTTCATTAATGCGCTACTCAGTACTGGTAGAGAAATCTGTAAGGTGGCGCCCTCCCCAATGACTGATACTATTCAGGAAATCACTTATGGCGATGAGGAGAGTGAGGTAATCGTCAACCAGTACCTCAAAAAAATATATCAACCTGTCGATATCCTCAAAGAAATATCTATTGTCGATACGCCAGGGACCAACACCATCGTAGACCATCATCAGGAGATAACTGAACGGTTCGTACCTGCAGCTGACCTAATCGTATTCGTATTTGAGGCTAAGAACCCTTATAGAGAGTCATCATGGCGTTTTTTCGACTATATCAATGCAGAGTGGTGGAAGAAAGTAATCTTCGTTCTACAGCAAAAAGACTTGATGGAATTGGATGACCTCAGCATCAATAATCGAGGGGTAAGAGAACATGCCATTAAGAAGGGAATTGCCGAGCCGAAAGTGTTTAATGTATCTGCCAAGCAAGAGATTGCCGGAGACCATGAGGACAGCGGGTTTATAGAGTTGCGCTCCTATATCGAAGACAACTTGCTATCAGGTCAAGCACCTGTACTCAAGCAGCTTAATAATCTTGAGACGATTACTAACATCCATCATAAATTGAAGGAAGGGGTTAACATCAGAAAGGAACAATATGATGCTGACGTCTTGTTTCGAAATGATATAAAAGAAACCTTGGCACAGCAGGAGGTAAAAACAGCAAAGCAGGTCGATATCTTGGTAGAGAATCTTATAGCCGCCTATGATAATGTTACTCAGCCCAAGCTTGATGAACTCAAAGAAGGATTGGGATTTTTCTCGATGGTAACTAAATCATTCAAGTCAACATTTGGCTCCAATGATAGTCCTAAGCAATGGATCAATAATGTCCTCGAAGGCTTGGACAGGGATTTGAATTTTGTCCTCAAGGATAAACTTAATGAGGGTGTTGTTGATATTGCAGATAGCATCCAACAAATGGGTAAGATGGTTGATCTCAAGCTGCGCAATAGTCAGACCATACTCAAGGATGATCATGAAATCTTCAGTGATATTGCAGAGCGTCGGGCTAACGTGCTAAGAGACCTACAACAATCTTTTGCGGAATTCTTAAAGAGCACCGACAACTTCTACGATAATGAGTTGGCTAAAACATCCGACTCCATAGCCCCTAACCTTGCCGCAGCCAGTGGTATTACTGCTGTAGGAGTAATCCTCGCCGCTGTAACTAATGGGATGGTATTCGATATTACAGGAGGGGTGTTGACTACAGCAGGTTTATTGTTTGCTGGAGCAACGTTAGGATTTAAGCGCAGAAAGATATTGCGAGAATTCACCGAGGAGTTAGAGAAAGGCAAAAGCAGATTTAGAACAGAAGTTAGTGACAGCCTCAAGGCTTACGTTACTCGTATCAAAGATCGAATAAATGATAATTTCAACAAGTTTGACAATCATTTAGAGAAAGAAGGCAATGCCATCAATGACTACAACAATCGACTGACTAAGCTTAGTAATGATATTGTAAGCACTAAGGAAAAGATCAACCAACTTTCCTAACAATATGGCTTCTCTTATAGCCACAATACAAAAGCCACTCTAAACCAATAGAGTGGCCTTAAAACACATATTAAGTAATTAAATATCTTTCGGGTCTTAGCTCAACTGAGCAAAGTCTCTTATCAAAATTCTCTTTCTGTTTAGACTGATGATATTACTACGCTTAAGATCATTAAGCACTGTAGTAACAGTTTGTCTTGATGTACCAGTAAAGTCAGCTATATCTTGCTGAGTGAAACTGTGCTTAAGTAGTAGCTCGTTAAAGCCTACTTTGTTGCCAAAAGTAATTGCGTTCTCTTTCAAGAAATTGATCACTCTTGTACGGGCATCCTCAACTATAATTGATTCCAATCTTGACTCTGTTGATCTCAGTTTGTTTCCGATTATTTCCATGAAGTCCGTGGCTACAGCTCCATTCTGTACAAATATCTTCTTAAGTGCGGGACTTGAGATCTTCAGTATCTCAGTGTTCTTATTAAGCACTTGAGCAATTGCACTTCGTTCTTTCTCTCCGCTTAAGCTCGCCTGGCCAAAGATCATGTTAGCATGTACTATTGATCTAATTACCTCTTTAGCTACATAAGAATGTACACTGACTTTTACTATGCCAGATTGTACATGATAAATATGTTCGCTTGCGTCGCCTTTATGGAATACGATCTCGAATCGAGAGCAATTAAGTGCCTCGGTATGCATAGCTATATACTGCAGTTGGTCTACAGTAGCATTCTTTAAGTAACTGATGTCACTTAACTTTCCGTGTATTAAATCGCGTTTTTGTTGGTGTAAATTTGTGGTCATAAGTTGTAATATCTATGTATAAGACATAGATACCTCGCACAAACCCCTACCTGAAGAGATATAATTTTCTATAAATCGACTTGAACAGTCTTAGTGGTAAACGACCCTAACACACCAAATCCATTTTCTACATTGGTGAAGTTAGTTGACGGTCTAGAGAAATCTGAACTATTATTGATCAGCTGTTGATTGAGGTTGAGGTGGTAATTGAACAGTTCCTCAGAGAGTGTATTGATCTCTAAGTTCAATATTCTCAATACTTCCTCAGAATCTATAAGTGCATTCTGAGTTCTCACAGTTATGACGATTTCCTCGTCACCAAGTCGAGCATAGTCGACAAATATCCCACTTCTGTGAGTTAATCTGGATACAGCGTTACGACCAGTACTTACTGAGATAATTTGCAATTCTTCTGTTTCGTTGGTATGCGTAATTTGTGGTTGACCTGACTGGTCAATTCTTTGAGTCGACTTTAATCTCGACGGAACTATCTGAAAATAAGCAGGTTGGACAGTAGGTCTGTCAATTGTCATACTTAATTCAAATTCGAAATCGCTCTCATCGTTTCCTCGCTCAATCTGACGGATGTCTCCAATTGATACATTGGATAAACCCATCGGCTCAGGTACATGAGTCATCGCTCTAATGGTGTCAATATCAGTTCCTGGTAACCAAGCTTCAATTTCATAGGTCTCACCCGGAGAAATCCTGAAATCAGTATTACGTAATATAAAGTCTCCCTCTTCTGGACGATAGATCACTTTAGTAAAAAGCGTAGGAAGATCAGTTCCTTTAAAATTTATTTCTGTTTGGGATATATCAACGTCTGATTGCTCTCCAATCAACGATATGGTTTTAGCAAGATCTGCAATAACGGGAGAGTTCGGAGAAATCTCGCTGACGAAACTCAAATTTTCCGATTGGTCACCTGAAGATCCGAGATCAAAATCTTCGCGACAAGATGCCAGAGTTAGTAGTAATAATAGTATGTATATCGGTTTGCTCAAATTGTTGAGATTTCGCTTCTCAAAGATAAGACGATTTAAACTTAAAAAGTTACCTAGTCGAAGCCTAATTATTTGTATAACGGGGGTAAAACTGTTAAATGTTGTGTAGGTATGACGGCTACTTGTCATAATTCGGAACCACTAAGTTAAAAGCTTAATGACAAACTTACAAATGGGAAGAATGGAACTATGCTAACTCTCTGAGGCCTAAAGGAATTATCCTCTTGATTTCGCACCACATCGATATGAAACGGATTCAATCTGTTATATGCATTGTACGCTCCAAAAGATAATTTTTGCCGGCCCCAACTATACTCGTTGTAAAGATTAAAGGCAATATCTAATCTGTGTAGATCAGGTAAGCGCACATTATTAATGCCAGAAAATATTGGGATGAAAACATTTACGTCATCTACAGGAACAGGTCTAATGTCTATCGGAGCAGTTATAAACAATCCAGATGAATATTGCCAAGAGGCACTAAATTCCAAATTTTGATTAATCTGATAGATGGTATTTATTTTAAAAGAATGTCTACGATCGAGTCTTGCAGCAAATGGTTGACCCTCATTAATAGAATCAAATGAATTAGTAGCCTTAGACAAGGTATAACTAAGAAATCCTCTAAAGCGCCCTACTCTCTTTTCTAATTCTAACTCTACTCCAAATGCGTCTTGCCTACCAACTGGAAGCATCTCTTGCCATCTCTCACCAGCTCCAATTGCTAAGAATCCACGATCAATAAGCGTTCTAATATTGGTCAAATTCCTATCATATACAGATATTGTGAAAGATCCGAAGCGTGGAAACTCTCTAGCATAGCTGATTGAAATCTCATTTGAACGTTGAGGATCTATAATGTCTGTACTCGGTATCCATATATCATTAGGCAATCCAAATCCAGAAGATGATAGAAGATGCAAAAACTGGTCGAGGGCACTGTAAGAAAACTTGAGCTGTGATCGCTGTCCTAACAAAAACTTAGCAGCAAATCTTGGTTGTAGGCTATGATAAGAATTGTTATCTGTGGTAATAAAACTATAATGTAGGCCTGCATTAATGATCAGCTTATTAAAAGTCAGTTCATTCTCGACAAAGAGTCTATTTTCTAACCCTCCGATTTGCTCTGCCTCTACCTGGTCTCGAGCTACATCTATAGTCAGTCTCCCATCT
>CAZDHV010000152.1:0-7397 GCA_964505335.1 uncultured Saprospiraceae bacterium
ATACCAAAGGCGGTTAACTAAGCTGTATCTAAGGTTAATTAAGGTTAATCGGCTTTATACACATTGGCTAAGCGCATATCTTTGACAGTGATGCAATCAGATAAAGGAAGGCTGTATAGTTTCTTAGCAGGTTTAAGTCTGCTCTTCTTGATGGGCTTTCTTATTTACTGGAATGTTGATAATTACAACAGAACAAAGCAAGAGCTCAAACAAGATTTGTCTGTACAAATGGATCTGTCTATTGCCGAATATCAAGACTCGCTGATCCAGGGCATTTTCAGGCTTATAGAGGTCGATTCTTCAGGCACGCCCACCTTTAATGCTTCTTATACATTCGCAAGCAATGGCAACATCCATGAGCTCACAGCTCAGACACACAATGTGCACGGTGTAAACCCCAGCCAAGATGTCTTGTCAATTGAGAGCGGTGTGACACAAGGCGACAGCAGCCTTACCATAATGTATGATTCCGTAAATGATAGAAAGATCATCGCATGGAACAAGGATATCTCTCACTTCCAAAGTAGCTTTGAAATCATAATTGACACAGCTGATATTACGGGTATCAACCTTCACGATGCTACCACCATCGATAGTCTAAGCAAGCAAATTGCCGAAATAGGGGCCTTAGATGATAGCACCAGAACTACCCTTCCGAAAATCTATGCTCGCATCAATGAAATCTATATCAAGCATTTGCAGGATGCCCAGTTACCCACAGATCATAGTATAACAACCCTAACAGAATTCGGCTCTGAGGACATCCCGTCGATGGCCATTGCTTATTCCTATGGGCCCCTTACCGGTGATAAGTTACCTTATGCCGTATTTGAGCAGTCAGGTTTGTATGTATTTAGGAAAAGTCTGCCAAGCGTAATACTGAGTATGTTGCTATTTGGAGGTGTTGCTACATCCTTTTTTCTAATCCTTAAAAACTGGCGAGATCAACTACGACTGACTGCAGTAAAAGATGAGTTCATCTCCAATATGACACATGAACTAAAGACGCCTATATCGACCGTAGGCGTAGCACTTGAAGCGCTTGAAAACTTCGGGGTCATAGATGATAAAGAAAAACGAAAAGAGTACCTGGACATCTCCAAGCATGAGCTCGACAGACTCAATATTCTGGTCGATAAGGTTATAAAAATGTCAACACTCGATCAAGATCTCGACGCCATAAATTTCGAAGATATCGACCTTAGACAAATCACCGAAGACACGATCCATTCGATGAGTCTTCTTTTCAAAAAAAGCAATGCTGTTGTTGCCTATCAGTACAAGGGTGATGACTTCATAGTCCAAGGGGACAAAGTCCACCTAGTTAATGTGCTTTATAACATCATTGACAATGCCATTAAGTATTCTGGTGACAGTGCACAAATCAATGTGGACATCGAGGAAAGCCAACATGAGGTAACTCTGAGCATACAGGATCATGGCCCCGGAATCGATCAGGCTTATCTTTCCAAAATCTTCGATCGATTGTTTCGAGTGCCTTCACATGGCCAACACAACGTGAAAGGTCATGGACTCGGTCTACACTATGCTAAGGCCGTTATAGAAAAACATCAAGGGACCATCACAGCATCGAGTGAAAAAGGAAAAGGAACTACATTTCTCATCAAAATACCGAAGAACCTTGGCTAAGATATTATATGTAGAAGATGAGCCATTCTTAGCTAAGATCGTTAAGGAAACACTTGAATCTAAAAGTTATGACGTCATCCTCATCTCAGATGGAGCCGCAGCAGCTCGAACATTCCAAGATGGCTCTTTTGATATTTGCATCCTTGACGTCATGCTCCCTAACAAGAATGGCTATGACATTGCAAAAGACATCAGGCAATTCGACACGACTATACCTATTCTCTTCTTAACCGCTAAAGATCAGACAACTGATGTCTTAAATGGATTCAAAGCGGGAGGTAATGATTATATCAAAAAGCCATTTAGCATGGAAGAACTCATCGTCAGGATAGAGAATCTATTCAAGCTGGCTCAAGTCAAGTCACAGAAAACAATAGCAGAAATTAAGATAGGACGTCAATACATCTTCCTCCCTGCAAGACTGGCGCTAACTACAGCGCATACCTCTAAGGATCTATCTCATAGAGAATGTCAGATCATTCAATTACTGTGTGATAACATGAATGACATCACGAATCGCAAAGAGCTCTTGATGAAGATCTGGGGTGATGACAGTTTCTATAATTCGCGAAATCTCGATGTATACATCTCCAAGATTCGTGGCTACTTCAAAGAAGATCCAAGCATCGAGATCAAAACACTAAAAGGCGTCGGTTATCAATTTATCATTGACTGACAAGTTCATCACTAAGTTTAGTCCGATGACCTCAAGTAGAAGTCTATTATCTGGTCATCAATTAATAGTTTCCTCGTACATTGGCCCTGCATGAAAATGACAAAGTATAGCATCACACGTCATGGCCTCTTCCGCAAGTCCTATAAGGTTTGGGAGGGCAAGACACAAGTCTTTCACATCACAACCGATCTATGGCTCAAAGGGATGACCTTACGGACTATGGATGATCAAGAGGTTCTCTATGTCAAGAAGACTTGGAGCATGTTTTCAAAGAAGTTCGATCTGATCATTAATGGAGAAATAAGAGCAGAGTTTACTTCAAACAGTTCATTTAGCAATAGCATGGATATTGCCACTGTTATGGGATTATATTTTGTTGAGGGCAACTTCTGGGGAAATGACTATACCATTGAGAATGAAAAAGAACCGATCGCCAAAATTGCTCGCAATAGTATGAGTAAAACCAGGTATGGAATCGCCATCAAGCCAAGTAATGATAACATCTTCATACTGGGCATTGTGATGGTTATTGAACTATTGGGTAGAATTAAAAAAGCTGAGAGAAGTTAGTTCTGAATTGAATTAACTTTTGATGTTGATACGCATGTCACGATGGTTATTTCGTTCAAAAAAGAATTAACAAGGATGGGTGTAAAACATCAATGTCTGACAAGAACGTATCGTCATCTACTAGTATGTCTAAATAGCTTTGCACAAGATCTTTATACAATTCGATTAAGTCAGTTAACTGTACCTTACCATCACTATTAAGCAAGTCTCCCTACTCATATGCAGATACCCCGTCATATACTTCCCATCATCGTTTTCTCACAGTTTTGTTGTACGTCATTATGGTTTGCGAGTAATGCAATCATCAGCGACTTGGCGGTGACTTATGGGCTCGACCCTACTATTACGGGCAATATCACTTCGGCAGTTCAGATGGGCTTTATAGTTGGCACATTGTTATTTGCCATTTTGTCTATAGCCGATCGATTCTCTCCGTCGCTGGTCTTCATGGTGTGCGCTTTTCTTGGCGCTGCTCTTAATCTTGGTGTACTCTGGTCAGGCAGTACGCTATTAAGCATATTGGGCTTTCGGTTTGTGGTAGGCTTCTTTTTAGCAGGTATTTATCCTGTAGGCATGAAGATAGCTGCCGACTACTACTCTAAAGGCTTAGGACTTTCGCTGAGTCTCCTTGTCGGAGCACTGGTCTTAGGGACTGCCTTCCCCCACTTGCTCAAGGTGACTGCGCAGTCCATAGACTGGCGATTAGTGATCTATATTACTTCGGCGTTAGCCGCCTTAGGCGGACTACTGATCTATCTATTCGTCCCAGATGGCCCCAACCGCAGGCCTGCTCAGAAGATCCAGCTATCGTCCTTTTTTCAAGTCTTTAAGAATAGACCTTTTCGAGCTGCTGCTTTTGGATACTTCGGACATATGTGGGAGTTATACACCTTTTGGGCATTCGTGCCAGTTATGATTGCCACTTTCAATGCCGGCGAGGCGCAATCGTCATTAGATGTATCACTGTGGGCATTTATAACCATAGGCATTGGCGCTCTAGCATGCTTCATCGGTGGCGTATTGTCACAGCGATATGGTACCCGTACTATAGCAAAAGTGGCTTTGTTATTATCAGGACTCTGTTGCCTTCTATCACCTTGGATTATCGGTTCAGGAACGGTATGGCTATTCATCATCTTCCTGCTGTTTTGGGGCATGACGGTGATTACTGATTCTCCGCTGTTCTCAACGATGGTGGCCCACAACGCCACTCCTGAGCTGAAAGGCACAGCGTTGACCATAGTCAATTGTATCGGATTTGCGATTACCATCGTGAGTATACAGCTCTTGAGTGGGCTGTGGGCTGGAACGAGCAGCAATTATATCTTCATGATTTTAGCGATTGGACCCGCTTTAGGGCTTTGGGCGCTGCGTTCTCCAGGTAGCGTAGAGAGAAGTTGAGTAAATTCATCTCATCCAGAGATCTAAGGGTTACCACCCCGGGCCTTGCCAGCAGGCAAGGTTACCCCTCAAGGGTGTCTTGTCCTGAAATAGGTTGACATAAGATACCAATCCATAACCTTTGACCACGACATAAGAAGATCTCCTCCTGAGGCGGACAGGTTTACCTTGGCTCAAGATGAAAAAAGTGACGGGCTGAGTAGGGGAATTCACCTGGATCATGATTCAATGATCAGGTTTAGTTTTATCCTCATCTTCATCAAACCAATACACGTTTTCACAAGCTTAATTAGTCTTTCTACCACAGATTTCAGTTTTCCACCCCTTAATCCCCTCAAGGGGAAAATTACATCAGCGGAATAATAAATATCCCCCTTGAGGGGGTTGGGGGTGAAATTTCACAAAGTAACGTTAGGACATAAAAAAGCCAAGCAACACTGTCATGTAGCCTGGCTCTAACCAAAAACTGTTTTTAACTAATTTGATTTATTTGGTCACCGTTAAGGTGTACTTAGGCGTAGGGTTTAGTGGGCAGAAGTACTCATAAGTCCCTGCTTTAAGATCCACAATTCCAGTTTTTCCACTTGTTCCATCAGCTACTGGCGCTTTGACGTACGCTTCAGTGATATGCTTGCTCGCATCGTACATACCCTGAGGTACTAATACGAATCCCACATCATGTCCGACACCATCATTACCGATTTCAAATTGGTAAGTTCCTTCGCTTACAGTAAGTGACTCTATAGCGAACTTACCAGAAGTCTGGTTCAAGTTTAACGTCTGGACATCATCACGTACCACTACTGTATACTTAGGCGTAGGGTTCAATGGGCAAAAATACTCATACATACCTGGTTCGAGATCTACAACACCCGTCATGCCTGTGGTACCATCTGCTACAGGAGCTTTTACATAAGCCTCTTGGATGTGCATGCTCTGATCGTACTTTCCTTTAGGTACAAGGACGAAACCGACGTCATGACCTACATTGTTGTTAGATACGCTAAACTGATATGCGCCTGGAGTCAGCTCAAGGCTCTCCTGAGTAAATTCTCCTTTAGTTTGTTCTAAATTTATTTGCGTGATTTGCGCACTTACTGCTGTCGATAATAACATTGCAAATGCGATCAATTGAACTGTAACATTTTTCATAATAATGAATTTGAATTAACCGTGATTAAAATTTTATACAAAGAAGAACCCAAACCAAAGTTATTCACATGTACATCTTTCCCTAATGCATGTCTATTTAGCCTAATCGCAATCTATTGCAATTGCAAAAGCATATTACATCGCTCCCAGAGGCGAAATCAAAATCATCGGATTAAATTCATCTTAAGCGGCAGCACTCCTAGTCTTTCTGAATACGGTCGGGCTCATTCCGACGTGCTTTTTGAAGAATTTGGAGAAATGAGAAGCATCCTTATAGCCCAATTCTTCAGCTATCTCTATTGCTGACTGATCAGAATACAATAATAGACGCTTAGCCTCAAGCAGGATTCGATCATTGATCACCATTAGAGGAGACTTATCACTATACTTAGGAAATAGGTTGGAGAGCGTCTTAGGGGACTTGTACATAAGATTAGCATAGTCCTTAACGTGGTGATAGACTCTAAAATGTTTTTCCACCAGGATGTTATAGTCTCTGATAATGTTCATCTGGGAATGACTAATCGTTGGCTCGGGAAGTTCATTTTTAACCATGCGAGTGGACAGGATTAACAGTCGCTTCAGAGAGGATCTGAGCATTTCACCTTGCAAATGATCTTTGACTTGTAGGTCAGACGTTATCATATCAAGTATGGTATCATACTGTCTTGCCTGATCATCATCTAAACTAATAATAGGCGGCTCTGACGAGCCAAAGAATAGGAATCCATTACACGACACCTGATCATCATTAGTCTGTATGCAAAAGAACTCCTTATTGAAGACCAAAGACACAAAGCCAGCATCTTTGCTTGGGAGCTCAATGATATTAAGTGGCGTACAAAAGATCAGTTGATTGCGCTTCAGATTACATTGATACCCATCAAGGGTAACAGTACTCTCTTCTGACTTGCACCACAGGATCTTGTACAGATCACTACGGCCTAATAACCCAAGTGAAGGATCACAAGAAAAGTCCGTTAGGACGAAGCAATCTTCATCTCGGATTCCAGAATAGTCTAGTTTCATATTAGTATTCTTTCGTTAATCTGGACATCGTCACAGATCACAAAAACTAACAACATGTTAAGGATTAAAAGGTTACGTTAAGCTTATCCAAAATTTGATTGATTCCAGTCTTTAACACTTCACGACAAACTGATATCTCTTATCTTAATAGCAGCAGACAACCACCTGCTAACAAGCATTTTTTATTCACTCCAAAATCTATTACTATGAGATATTTAGTTGTACTTATCCTATGCATCACTTTTTCCTTCAGCGCAGAAATCCAAGCCCAAGAAATAACCGAATTCAGCGGCCCATGGAACATTCAATACTTCCAAGATGATGTACAAATTACTCGTCAAGATGCCAAGGCTCTAATCCTCCAATATGACAAATCAGCGGAACTCTGGAAGAAATGGCAACAGCAATCATTAGTTGCTGGTGTTACGCTTATAGGAACCATCGGATTTGCGGTATGGGCGGAGGTCAATGACGATGCAAATCGCAGCATCACCGTACCTCTAATAGGTGCAATTGCAACGGCCGGAACAAGCATTGGCTTTGGTACCGCTGCATTTAATAGCCGAAAAAAAGCCATACTCACGTATAACAGCCAATTTGATGATCGGTCCGTTCATGTCGGTCCATCCAACAATGGATTGGGGCTAACCGTCGCCTTTTAGTGTTTGATCATCATCAAGATCTATTACATTCTTCTTTCGCTCTATTCAAGCTATAGAGCGAAAGCTTTTTTATATGCTACTGAACGCAAAAGTGCTATTAGATAAGCGACAGTTGCGCCTGAAACGTTATAAACCTATAACCCGATTAATACCATCTTCCATGAATGCACTTAACTATTCCCTACTCTTCCTCTATCTCGCAATCTTCAGTTCATGTGGCAGCAGCGACGATCCAGCTGAAACCTGTGGCCCCGAAG
>CAZDHV010000153.1:0-3303 GCA_964505335.1 uncultured Saprospiraceae bacterium
GCGATTGAGAAACGCACCAGCGAGGTATGGAAGATATTAAGCTCTGTCAAGACGGAGTTTGGCAAGTTTGGTGGAGTACTCGACAAGGTACAGACCAAATTGAGGCAAGCCTCTGATACCATCGACAAGGTCGGCGTAAGATCCAGGGCTATTGAGAGACAATTGAGGACAGTGACAGTCGAGAGCTTACCCGAGTCAGGACAAACTGCAGCGCTTCCATTTGATGATGGTGTTCAGCTTAATGATTTTATTGATCAACCCATGCTGAGCTAAGGTCTACACTCAATAATGGATCTTGTAGGCCAATTCTATCATTCCGTCGGAGTAGACCTCATGCGATATTAGTTCAAGAGAGAGTGATTGATCAACACTTTCAAAGAATGCCCTGCCACTTCCTATAACCGCTGGGGCGATGGTTATAATAAGCTCATCAGCCAATTGCTTCTTTAAAAATGAACTTACGATCATAGGTCCTCCGGCTATCCATATATTTTTATAGCTTGATGGAATTACATCATTCAACAGCTCCTCCGGTGTTCCAGACCATACCGTGATCGATTTGATATCAGATGACTGTACCGATTGTGATAAGAGAAATACTGGCTTCTCACCATAAGGCCAACCTAATTCTTGAGTAAGCCGATAGGTGTTCGTTCCGATGATATAACAGTCGATACGATCGAGGAAGCTGGCGACGTCAGTACCTGTAAGCTTTCGTCCGAGATCATATATACACTACTCTTCATCCACTCATGCAGTTGATCATCTACGCTCGATTCTAAGCCATTGAGACTGCTGACCATATGGATTGTAACCACAGTAGAATTGTCTTTCATGTTAGATGTTTAGAGATGCAGAACTCAAGATCTCTACAGCTTCTATCCTACGATAATATGGTACGAATATATGGTCATGGTAGAATGCCGCAACGACGTTGCAACTGATCTGCGCATCAGACAATAAGCTTGCGAAGGCTGCCGTAATACCTACTGTATCAAGTGCTGTAACCAGCGATACCGTTATCCAGGCTGCCTCATAATTATAACTGAGCCCTAGCTGATCAGCATCTTCTTTTCTCGTGATGAGAGTAGTCCCTTCATCTTCTGTAAATTCCATAAGGGCAATACCTCTTGGTACAGACATCGGATCAGATACAGTCGTAAAGACATAAATCCCCTCTTTAAGTATTGGACTGAGTGTGGTAGGCATTCTATTTTATCAATTCGTGTTTTACATAGTTAACTAAGTCTATTAACCTGTCCACGTGATGAGCCTGCGTATCATAATTGGTGATACATGCCCTAAGGGTAGTTCTACCATGCACAGGGTATTGCGAGATCCATGTCGTCCCAGTCTTTAGCACTTCTTGCAGTAGTATGACGTGTTGCTCGTCATTGAGCGCTGAATGAGTAAAGCAGATCACAGGAAGAGGAGTGTCGTTTTCTATTATCCATTCTGACCCCATAAGCCCAGCTCTCATGTGATCTCCCATATCGCATTGATGGCCTATGATTTCCTGATATCCTTGCCAACCGAATACAGCCAAGGACATATAGAGCTTAAGGCCTATAAACCTCCGTGACCATTGTAAGGAATGCGTGAAGGGATCTGTAATTGCCAGATTAGCACCCTCCTTGGGCATGTACTCTGCCGATATCCTGAACGTCTTGTGGAGAATCTCCGTATTGGAACTAATAAATAGACTCGTACCCATTGGAACAGACATCTTCTTGTGTGCATCAAAAGTGATAGAATCCGATCGCTCCGTCCCCGATAGATATGGCACCAGATTAGGGTGTAGAATGGCCGCTCCGCCATATGCAGCATCGACATGATACCATAGATCATACTGCTTTGCGATGTCTGCTAATTCCGCTAAAGGATCAAACGTACCTGTGCCAGTAGTCGCAGCAGTGCCAATGATCATACATGGATCTAACCCTGCCGAGATATCTGCTTGGATCTGTTTTTGTAACAACTGTGTGTCCATTTTTAGATCATTAGTAACGGCGATCATCTTAACCGAGTTATAGCCTAGTCCTACGGTTTTAGCTGCTTTGTTGATTGAGTGATGGCTTTCTGCTGAGCAATAGATGATCGGTCTCTTGGTTAATCCGAACATGCCATCTCGGGCTACCTGTTCATATCTATGGTTGATAGCACATAGCACGGCTGTAAGATTGGCCTCAGCGCCTCCAGCAGCGAACACCCCGTCTACCTCGTCATAGCCAAACCTATGTCCAACTTCTCTGATCAAGTGGTTTTCAATCTCCACGGCATAAGGAGCGTGGCTCCATGCTGCCATCTGAGGATTCATAAAGGCCGATATAATATCAGCAATTATACTGGCAATATTGGGTCGTGGATTATATAGACCATAATAATTAGGGTTAGTGACTTGGACCATATAGTTACTCAACCCATCTATGACCGTGTTGATCGCATCAATTGATGATACAGGGCTACTGAAGTCTATCTTCTGGGCAGCTTCGCTGATTTTATCAACATCTAAGTTGGGAGTAACCTTAATACTTTCAGGGTTGTTGTAGAGATTTTCCAATCTCTTCATTAGATGGCTGAGTGATTGAGCTCGCTCCTGAGGTGTGCCATTGAAGTTGACCATGAATTAAAAATAGTGTATTCGAGCTTGATTTTTTGCGAAGCTCCTTGTTCTTTGGATCCTATTGAGCCTTCTCCCGATATACGATTAAGTGCTATTAAGATACGAGAGAAGATGTCGTCCTCATATTGATCAATATTAGGCCTTGGTTTTAGATCATATGCTCTATCAGACTTTAATCATCAGATAATCTGCAAAGTAGGCTCTGCGATCTGTAAACCTAACCGAAAGCTTCAAGCTAGAATTGGCTATGATATGCTTAAGTAACTCGTCGTTGTATTTTCTCGAAGTTTCGGTATGGATCATCTCGCCGTAGTCAAAACTGAATGTCTGGTTTAAAGCAGTAATCTTTACTTCTTGTGCTTTAAGGCTCTTAAGATAGCTCTTGGTATAACCCGTGACCTCACTATACTCAGGTTGATGGGCAAATTGTGCAATGTCAAAGTTGCCGCCTAATTCTTTGTTAATACGAGTCAGTAGATTAAGATTGAACGCTTTGGTGATACCAGCTGCATCATTGTAAGCGGGGAGAACGATATCCTCAGACTTGATTTGGTCTAGCCCTAATAAAAGCTTATCGCCGGGATTGAGATGAGAAGCAATAGATTGAATAAAATCATGGGCCTGATCATCTTCAAAGTTTCCAAGATTAGACCCGATAAATAGGACAACCTTTGGATTGG
>CAZDHV010000153.1:3403-5789 GCA_964505335.1 uncultured Saprospiraceae bacterium
CTGTCTGCTCTGAAAAGATCTCCATCTCGCAGTCTGTGAGATAATACTCAGGCATCGCCATGATACGCTGAAAGAGCTTATCGCCTATCTCATCATAGAAGTATTTAGACGATAGATGTTTAGGTGTTGCACTCAGTCCAGCGAGGACGTCTGCTTTAAATTGATCAGTCATTGAGTTAATTATTTGGCAAGTCTTATGCCAGTATATTGCCATCTATGATATGGGTGGAAAAAATTGCGATACGTCGCTCGAGAATGTCCCGGCGATGTTGCGGTCGAAGCACCTCGCAGGACCATTTGGTTGATCATAAACTTACCGTTGTATTCGCCGATGGCCCCATCGACGGTTTTAAATCCTGGATAGGGTAGATAAGCCGAATTCGTCCACTCCCATCGATGACCCCAATCAAGATCTGCCGAGGCCACTTCCCATTCAAATTCTGTCGAAAGTCTATAACCTGCCCACTGCGCATAGGCTTGCGCCTCGTAGTAGGAGATGTGCGACAGTATTTCATCTGGATTCACCCGCTTAAGTCCTGCAAGGGTATATTGATGCCAGAGGTCTTCGATCTTGATCCAGTAGAGTGGCGCTTGGATAGCTTCTTTTTGTACCCACGACCAGCCCTCATCGAGCCACGGCTTGAAGTCTGCATAACCGCCATCCGCCATGAATTCCATATACTCTCCATTAGTGACGAGGCCTTTGCGGATGTCATAAGGCTGCAGATAGACTTTATGCCTTCCCAGCTCATTGTCATAGCAAAAATCAGCACCATTATAGCCGATCTCATAGACACCTGCATCAACAGTGCGCCAGCCGTTAGCCGTATTCGTTTGCGCCGTTAGATCAAATCCTTCCTTATAGATGGGGTATGTCGGATTATAGGAGAATGTATGCTTCAGATCGGTAATCAATAATTCCTGATGCTGCTCTTCATGGTTGATTCCTAAGATGATCAAATCGAACAGTTCCCGATCATTGCTGGACTCGATGAGCTTGACCATTTCACGATCTACATGGTCTCGATATTTAAGAACTTCTGCAACTGAAGGCCGGGTGGTCGCACCTCGATGCTCTCTTTGGAGCCGTGCTCCTGCAGATTGATAGTAACTGTTGAACAGATAGTTATATATCGGATCAAATTCCGTATAACCATCTACATACTTCTTAAGCACCATCTCTTCATAAAACCAACTCGTATGTGACAGATGCCACTTTGGCGGACTGGCAAAGTATACGGGCTGCGGGATATAGTCCTCTGTATGGAGAGGTGCACACAAGTCTTGCGAGCGTCGTCGTGAGCGAAGGTATTGTTCTTTGAGTGACTCCTGTACCTGAGGTCTAACCGCAGTAGCATCGAGTGTAATCATATACGTAACTAAATGAAACGACACTTGATATTGTTTTAGCTTCAGTACACGAATTACTCGCTACCCGTCACTCGCTACTCGTAAACTCACTACTCGTTACTCTTAGCTACTCATCTTACTTTCTCCTATCGTCCTAAACGTCAGATTAATCCTAGGAGTCAGCACCTTCTTAGTTGGAGGTAGTCGATGCAACCAATATCGCTGACAGGACCCCGACATGGTTAATACACTACCGGACTGTAGGACCAGCTCTACTTTTTCTTTCGTCTCTTTATGCTTAAATACGAACTTCCGTTCCGCACCAAAGCTTACAGAAGAGATTGCACCATCCCTCAGGAGCTCTGGCTCGTCATCACTATGCCAGCCCATGCCTTCGGAGCCGTCATGATAGAGGTTGAGGAGGCACGAGTTATAACTGTGCTCAGTAAGAACTTCGACCCTGTCCTTAATAGCCTGTAAGTCTGGAGTCCAAGGTAGTGCGGTCTTCGTGCTTTTGGAGTAGGTGTAGGAATAGGGTTGATCACCATACCAAGCCACCTTGCGCTTCGTGATGATGCGCTTGCCAAACATGTGAATGATGTCTGACTCCCAGCTTATAGAATTGAATAGGCTGTCATAATAGGTCTTAACCAACTCAAGATTAAAGGCGTCTCTGTAATAGCTCAGCTCTCCATCATAGGGCAATAGACTAGCTGATTCCGATGTACTACTTGAGAATAGATCCATATGACCTATAGCGGTTCTATAGTGAACATATTTAATTCAAGCAATCTGGATGAGCCGCTATGATATCTTGATGTATAGGTTGATAGCTGAACCATCCAGCGATGGGGAAGCCTACTTCTTCATTGCGAGTTTTTAAGGCGACCTCATGAGCTATAGGCTGTGGCTTAATGCCAGTTTGCTCAGCCATGATCTGGGATTGACAGCAACGCTCCATGCTGATGAACCACCAAGCGGCCTCTTCCACAGAACCGCCAACAGTGAGGATGCCATGATTCTTCAGGATGGCGGC
>CAZDHV010000153.1:5889-7331 GCA_964505335.1 uncultured Saprospiraceae bacterium
CCTGCCACGCCCTCAGAAAATCCGAATTTTCCAAAAACTCGAAATGCTGCGGCCAGTTGTTCCTTTCGGTAGGCACGTTCCTCTTCTATAGAGTTTCTCTTTGGTTTCATTGCTTCGAGATGGGCAGGATTAGCGACTGGCATAGGTGAATGTTTTTATAATAGAAGGATCAATGATTTATTAGATCTTGATTTTAAAAATACTATACCTCAAGATACAAGACCAGTCAATAATTGAACGAAGAAATCACAATGACTGTATTTCAGAATTAAGAACCCCTGTAGGGGGTGATATATTTATAGCTGCGAATGACCATTCGCAGCGGTACATGAAGTATGGAGTTGTTTGGCGGATTTTTTGACCAAAAAATGTGACAAAATGATTTGATTCCTTGATGTTCTTTTTATCTAAAAATCTGGGAGAGGGACGGCCATCACAAGTGGGTAGCAGAAGCGGCCCCGCTTGGAGAGCCTCTGATGGTCAAGGGTTTTGGGCTACCCTGCCTCGCCGAAGGCATAAAATATAATGATTGCTTGCCCCTAAACTGATGTTTCGGTTCTCTCATAATTACTTTGCCTCGCCGAAGGCCCCATCTGACTAGATTATACAAGAAAGAGTGAAATATTAGTAATCTGCTGATGTATCTTGCGATTCACCAATCTATCCAGTTCAAATGAGCCAGATCGTAATCTTAGACGGCAAATACGCTAACCCTGGCGACCTAAATTGGGATGCTATTGAGGCATTAGGTCAGACGACAGTCTTTCAAGATTCCGCTCCAGAACAGGTTGTCGAACGATGCCGTGGCGCACGCTATATCGTAACCAACAAATGTGTTATCGATAAAGCACTCATTGATCAACTGCCAGCGCTTAAATGTATATGCGTCAGTGCGACGGGCTACAATGTAGTAGATGTTGACTATGCCCGACAGCAGAATATCCCTGTCTGCAATGTACAAGGGTATAGCACACCTGGCGTAGCGCAGCATGTATTCGCCATGTTACTCCATATCACTAATGAAGTAGCTCGATACAACAACAGTGTAGACGCTGGAGAATGGGATGAAGAAAAGGGGTGGTCTTATTGGTTTAATCCGATTAATGAGCTCAGAGGCATGACGCTCGGCCTCCTGGGTTATGGCAATATTGCACAAGAGGTCAGTAGGATAGGTCAGGCATTTGGGATGCGAGTTATTACCCATCGCAGGCGCTCTGAGGCACATCAAGATCCCAATGCTACATTGGTCAGCATCGAAGAACTGTTTAAAGAATCTGATGTCTTATCACTTCATGCACCACTGACCAAGGAAACTGAATACATCATAAATGAGCAATCCCTAGCTCTGATGAAATCGACATCGATCCTAATCAACACGGGGAGAGGGGGATTAGTAAATGAGGCGGCGCTGGCCAATAGCCTGAAGAACAAACAGATTGCCT
>CAZDHV010000154.1:0-7288 GCA_964505335.1 uncultured Saprospiraceae bacterium
AATGTAAATACAAATAGCAAATCGTTTCAAGAGAATTTGGAGCAGATGAAGAAGCTATGTGATGAGCTGGGTGCGCATATGGATAAGAGTCGATTTCAAGGCAAAGAGAAGCACATAGATCGAGCTCGCAAACGTGGCAAGTTATTGGGACGAGAGCGGCTGGAGTTACTGTTAGATCGGGATAGCCCATTTTTAGAATTGCTGCCATTAGCAGGGATGAATGAAAAGGGAGGCTTTGGTGCCGGCGGGACTAGTGTGTCTGGAATCGGTATTGTGTCAGGTAAGTTGTGCCTTATCAATAGCAATATAGGAACTCGTAAGGGGGGCTCTGTGGATTATGCGACCACATTCAAAAGCCTTAGAGTCGGGCAGATTATCCGCGAGAATCGATTACCGAGCATCAATCTGGTGGAGAGCGGTGGTGCCAATCTTCCTGATCAAGCGAAGATATTCAACTATGGTGGTGAGTCATTTAGAGAAATAACACGGCGATCAAAACAAGGATTGACGACGATATCATGTGTATTCGGTAATGCCACAGCTGGTGGCGCCTATGTGCCGGGGATGTCTGACTTTGCAATATTTCAGAAGGATGCTGCTAAGGTATTCCTCGCTGGACCACCACTCGTTAAGATGGCGACTAATGAAGTCGCGACCGATGAGGAGCTCGGTGGGGCAGAAATGCATAACAAAGTAAGTGGTGTCAGCGATTACCTCGCCGAGGACGAGTACGATGCCATCCGGTTGGCTCGGGAGATCATGACATGGGTGAACGTTGAAAAGCCGCACTTTACCCCTGCAGAGCCAATTGTGAATCCGATCTATGATACCGAGGAAATATTAGGGGTGGTTAGCGCCAGTACTAAGGTTCCATTTGATGTGAGAGAGTTGATAATGCGAATAACGGATGGTTCAGAATTCAGCGAATTCAAGCCTCTATATGGGAACACGATGATCACAGGATGGTGCAAGATACACGGTTACCCCGTAGGCATTGTCGCTAATAATGGGGTGATATTCTCAGAGTCAGCTAATAAAGCATCCCAGTTTATACAGCTATCCAATCAGAATAATATCCCACTCCTGTTCATGCAGAATACTACGGGTTATATGGTGGGTAAGGCCTATGAAGAAGGGGGCATCATTAAGAATGGAGCAAAACTCATCAATGCAGTTTCTAATAGCACCGTGCCACACCTTACGCTGATGATTGGTAATTCCTATGGCGCAGGCAACTATGGCATGAATGGGAGGTCTTACGATCCGAGGTTCTTATTTACCTATCCAAATGCTAAGATCGGCGTGATGGGCAGTGAGCAGCTTGCCGGAGTGATGGAAATTGTTCAAAAGGCCTCGGCAAAGTCATTGGGACAAGAGTACGATGAAGAGAAGGGTGCAATGCTAAAGGCGATGTTAATCGCTGATGTAGAGTCTAAATCGACAGCGTGGCACTCCACATCAAAACTATGGGATGATGGAGTCATAGATCCACGAGAAACACGTAACTACTTAGGGTTCAGTCTGGCCATATTGTATAACCAAGAGATAAAAGGAACTAAGGCATATGGAGTCTGGAGACATTAATATGATCAACGCAATCTTGATTGCTAACCGTGGTGAGATATCATCTCGGATTAGTCGCACCTGTCGTAAGATGGGCATCAGATCTATTGCGGTGTTTTCTGATGCCGATCGTCATATGCCATTTGTAAGAGATGCCGATGAAGCAGTCTATATTGGCGCCAGCAGCCCTGCCGAGTCCTATCTTGTTGTCGATAAGATTATTGCTGCAGCTAAGAGTTCAGGTGCAGATGCTATTCATCCAGGATATGGATTCCTATCGGAGAATGCCTCTTTTGCCCAGCGTTGTGCAGAAGAAGGAATCATATTCATTGGACCCAATCCGGAGGCCATCACAGCTATGGGTTCCAAGTCACAGGCTAAGGCTTTAATGATCAAACATCAGGTGCCTACCGTGCCAGGGTATCAAGGAACCGATCAAACTAAGAAGCGTCTCATCAAAGAAGCTAAAGCAATTGGGTTTCCATTATTACTAAAGGCAACAGCAGGTGGTGGTGGTAAAGGGATGAGAATCGTACGAAAAGCCGCAGATCTCGACGCAGCAATAGATGCTGCCAGTAGAGAGGGACAATCGGCATTTGGAGACGATGAACTCATCATAGAGAAATATGTCGAATCAGGGAGGCATATTGAGTTCCAGATATTTGGAGATCAGCATGGAAACTGCATCCACCTGTTGGAGCGAGAGTGTACCATACAGCGCAGGTATCAGAAGGTAGTAGAGGAGAGTCCATCTCCTATAATGACACCTGAGTTACGGGAACAAATGGGTCAAGCCGCTATCAATGCTGCTCTGGCGATTCAATATGACAACGCTGGTACAGTAGAGTTTATCTACGATGATCACTCAGGAGCGTTTTATTTCTTAGAAGTCAATACGAGGCTCCAAGTAGAACATCCCGTAACGGAAGAGATCACGGGCCTTGACCTTGTCCAACTTCAGATCGAATCTGCTCAAGGCATGCCCTTAAGTCTTCAGCAGGATGACATACAAGCGAATGGATATGCGATTGAAGTCAGGCTTTATGCCGAGGATCCATTTAATGATTTTCGACCTGTCACAGGATTGATTCAGCAACTAGACATACCTGATGTACCAGGCTTGAGAGTAGAGAGTGCCGTTGAGTCTGGCTCTGAGATTTCTATGTATTACGATCCTATGATCGCCAAGCTCATTGTACATGATGCTGATCGGCAGTCTGCGCATCGTAAGTTGAGCTACACTATAGATCATATGATATGTGCCGGGACAGTGACTAATCAAGCGCTGCTATCAGATATACTCAATAATCAAGACTTCAGGAAGGGGCAGTATAACACGCACTTCATCTCGGATCATATTAAGCTAACTGAACCGGATAAAGACCCACAGGCTTTGTCAGACGCATGTATAGCCTGTACGGTATATCGATGGGCCATTCGCGATAAGCAGCGAGGCATCCTTAAGGCGATGCCATCAGGCTGGCGAAATAGTTTTAATGACTATCAGAAAGACGAGTTCAAGATATCCGACGAAATATATCCAATAAGATATAGACACCATGGAGACCACTTTGAAATTATAACGGCTGATGATGAAGAGAAGAGGGTTACTCTAGTCCAATCTGATATCACGGCGATTACGATCGAAATAGACGATCATGTAAAATCATATCAGATTATCGAGTCGGCAGGGTCACTGTATCTCCATCATCGGTCTGTTGGCAATCTGAAGATTGATAAGGTCTCACGATTACCACTTAAAGAAGTTGAGAAAATTGCTGGAGGATATGAGGCACCGATGCCTGCACAGGTAATTAAGGTGATTGTTGCAGAAGGTGATGAAGTGAATCTCGGCGATCCGCTGGTCATCATATCGTCTATGAAAATGGAGAGCACCATCGAGGCAGAAACAGATGGAACGGTAGAAGAAGTATATGTCAAGGATAGCCAGACTATCGAGGCAGGGCATATCATGTTGAAATTGGCCGTAAAAGAAGAATTGTAAAGGATGAACTTATATACTAAAGAACAGGTAGCATCAATAAGGGAACAGACTTTCGCATACCTCATCGTCGAGGAGGAAGATCATGTATTACACCTAACATTGAATAGGCCTACCAAAAAGAATGCACTTCATCCACAGTTGGTTAATGAACTGGCTTATGCAATGCACTATGCTCATTATACTGCTGATATCTGGATGGTTGTCATAGGGGCAGTAGGCAATGTCTTCTGTGCTGGAGCCGATCTCAAAGCAATGATAGGTATCATAGAAGAAAATAACTCCACAGTACCAGAACTTACTGGGGAAGTGTTGATTGGAGAGTTGTTTAATAAGCTCTACAAGCCGACAATAGCCAAGGTTACAGGCGATGTATATGCAGGAGGGTTCTTCTTTTTGGCTGGATGTAAAATTGTAGTCGCTCAAGACAATGTGAAGTTTGGATTGCCAGAGGTGAAGCGAGGCATATATCCTTTTCAAGTAATGGCGGCACTGCTTAAGGTCATGCCTGCTCGCAAGGTGGTTGACTGGTGTATCAGGGGATACAATCTACCAGTTGCAGAGGCGCAACAGTATGGTCTGGTATCGGAACTGTGTGGACCTGCAGAAGTTGATTCCACCGTTCAGACCATTATTGATCAACTCAAGGCGAATAGCCCTTCAGCAATACGCTATGGACTGCAAGCCTATGATCATATCCAACCATCATCTGCAGAGCATAAGTATCTGTATGATATGCTACAGATGACGATCGCCACGGCTGATGGACAAGAAGGTTTAACGGCATTCAGAGAAAAAAGAAAACCGAACTGGACGGGAGCATAAATTGAATAAGAATAGAATAATCATAAGATGAAAAAACTCATACTATCATGTGCGCTTACTGGTGCAGCCACTAATCGGAGTCATTGCCCCGATATACCGTATACTCCTGCAGAACTGGGCGAAGAGGGACGGCGAGCTGTTGAAGCAGGAGCCTCTGTGCTTCACATTCATGCTAGAGAGGATGACGGTACTCCCAGCTGGCGCACCGAGGTCTTCCAGGAGATCTATAGTGAGGTACGCAAGCACTGCCCAGATGTCATTATCAATTTTTCTACTGGAGCAATCGGCCTGAGCAAAGAGGAACGGATGGCACACATTCCAGTGACTAAGCCGGACGTTGCAGCATTTAATATGAGCTCGATGAATTATGCCATCTACTCGAGAAGGAAAAAGAAGTTTCATTGGGATGGTGTATTTGAAAACTCCTATAGTACGATGCAGTATGTCATTAAGCTCATTAATGAGGCTGGTACAGCGCCGGAGATGGAGTGTTTTGATACAGGTCATATCCGCAATGCAGATATATTTAGAGATATGGGCTTACTGCCAGAGAATGCCTCATATAGCTTAGTGATGGGCGTGTTGGGAGGTATCCCTGCGACACCGGAGAACTTGATTCATCAGATCAAGCAAGTACCTGAGGGACGCAACTGGCAATCGATTGTAATTAGCAGAGATCAGTGGAGCTTGTCGGCAGTAGCAGCAGCGATGGGTGGCAACTTCAGAGTAGGAATGGAAGACAATTTCTATTTGCCTGATGGTACAATGGCTAAGAGCAATGGGGAGCTATGTGATAAAGGCGCAACACTTGCAAGAACGATAGGACGTGAAATTGCTTCCATCAGTGAAGCCCGAGAGATATTAAACATCCCATTCAGACATTGATATGTATAAGCCGGATTTATATAAAGGGAAGAAGATATTAGTAACTGGTGGCAGATCGGGCATCGGCTATGCCATTGCTAAGGATTTTTTGAACTATGGGGCGGCAGTATTTATCTGCTCCCGTAAAGAAGAGCCGCTTGCTACGGCAGCAGAAGAGCTATCCACCCATGGTGAAGTACATCATCACCCTTGTGATATTCGTCAGCCGGATCAGATCAAAGAATTAGCCGATCAGATCAAGGAGACTTGGGGCCGTCTCGATATCCTGATCAACAATGCCGGTGGACAGTTTCCAGCTCCTGCCGAACTGATCAGTGAGAACGGCTGGGCTTCCGTGATCAACAACAATCTCAATGGGACCTTTTACATGTCTCAGATCATGTATAATCACTTTTTCGCTCATCAGCAAGAGTCGAGCATCGTCAATATCATCGCTAATATGTACAGAGGATTTCCGGGGATGGCACATACAGGAGCGGCAAGGGCTGGGGTAGAGAACCTTACCAAAACCTTAGCGCAGGAGTGGGCGCATAAGAACTGTAGGATAAACAGTGTCGCTCCAGGTACGATTGAATCGTCAGGCTTATCAACTTATCCTAAGATGATCCAAGACAACTTTGAAAAAGGACGTGAAGAAAATCTATTCAAGCGCTTCGGAACAGTGCAGGACGTGAGTAATGCCGTGTTGTTCTATGCAGGGCCACTGGCCAGCTATATCTCTGGTACGACGCTCTATGTAGATGGATGTGAACATCTTTCTGGAGATCGGATGGGATTGCTTAAGACGTTGCGAACCATGATGAATACTTAAGAGAATAGGACTATGAAAAACAAAACCGCATTTATTAGTGGGGCGAGCCGAGGTATCGGCAAGGCAATAGCGCTCAGACTAGCCCAAGAGGGCGCTAACATCGTTGTGGCTGCCAAGACTGCCGAGCCACATCCTAAACTCGAAGGGACGATCTATTCTGCAGCAGAAGAAATCGAAGCAGCAGGAGGTCAAGCATTGCCATTAATAGTAGATATCCGTTCTGAAGATATTGTCAAAGATGCGGTAGAGAAGGCCTATGATCACTTCGGTGGAATAGACATATTAGTTAACAATGCGAGTGCAATTAATCTCTCTAAGACGCCTGATTTACCAATGAAGCGCTTTGATCTGATGCATTCGATAAATGTCCGGGGCACTTTTATGGTCAGTAAGTATTGTATCCCTCACCTTCAGAAAAGCAGTAATCCGCATATCCTCACGCTATCGCCACCATTGAACCTGAAACCAGAGTGGTTTGGAGCGCATCTGGGTTATACGATGGCCAAGTATGGGATGAGTATGACGGTACTGGGATTAGCCGATGAACTCAAGAATGATGGAATAGCAGTTAATGCACTCTGGCCACAGACGACCATTGCTACCGCCGCTGTAAAGTTTGCCTTGGGAGGAGACACTATGATACAGTGTAGTAGGACTCCAACAATTATGGCGGATGCAGCATACGCGGTATTATCCCGTGAAGCACGCAATTGTACAGGTAATTTTTTCATTGATGAAGACGTGTTGCGAGAGGGTGGCATGGAAGACTTCGATCACTATGCCGTAAATCGGGAGAAAACACTTTTCAAAGACTTGTTTGTTGAATAAAAAATATAAAAATCTGGTCATATGAACAGCTACTATTTTACAGAAGAGCATGAGATGTTTCGCCAGAGTTTGCGAACATTTTTAGAGAAGGAGGTCAAGCCCAATATAGACGAGTGGGAAGAGAAAAGATTTACGCCTAGAGATATCTGGCCTAAGATGGGTGCGATGGGCTTCCTCGGATTGGGATATCCCGAAGAGTATGGCGGATCGAATCTGGACTTCTTCTATGATGTGGTGTTTAATGAAGAGTTAGCTCGGATGAACTCAGGAGGCTTTGCCATCACGCAACAGGTGGTGCAATACATGTCATGCCCTAATATCTTGAAATATGGCTCAGAAGAGCTCAAGCAAAAATATTTGCCTGGGATTATCTC
>CAZDHV010000155.1:0-7252 GCA_964505335.1 uncultured Saprospiraceae bacterium
ACAATTTGCTGCATTAGCTGCTCCGGCAGGAACAGGATAGTATCCTGTCAATGCCCCTTGCAAATCTGGTATACATGCGCCTGTGGTACAGAATCCTTCTGCTACTACACACATATTATTTAGATCTGGCCCCACATGATAAGAAGTCGCATCAGCTCCTCCTCCACCAATCTGGAAACCTATTGTTGTTACATAGTCAGGAACTACAACCCAGAAATCAGATTGAATTAGTTCCATATTAGCAAAATCTACGGTTTCTCCTGCAGCAGCGAGAAGTGGATTCAGATTAGGTGCAGTTGATGGCAGCGGGTTCACTCCCGTAAGCGGTGTACCTATATCTGTAACTGTAGCAGGTAGTCCAAAGGCATCCTGCTGACAGAAAAATTGATTGATAAATCCCTGCCGTGCTGCTGTAATAGTTGGCAAGTCATTGGCCCCGGCACTAGCTCCAATAGTAGATATATCATTGTTCCAGTATGAAACAAAAACATCATCTTCCATAGGAATTGTGCTGTATGTAACAATATCAGCTGGACATCCATCAAAAGTAGGTACCACTGAAATTGTATCCGGCGGAGTACCACAAACACCGCAACTAACTGGATTGTTACAGGACATCATATACCCTAAATTGGCAGCTGCCTCGGCATCATTCTGAGGTATACATATATCAGTGTTAAAGTTACCTACCCCTTCTGATAATGCTAGATCACAGACAGGTATCGAACAAGTATCATCTCCAGAGAATGATGGGTTCTGACCCATAGAACACTCTGTTGCGTTATCAATTCCTCCTCCGTCGCAATCCATTGTTGCTAGAGGAGACAGTGGGTTTGCTGTAATTAGTGCACAGATGTCAGCGCCTGCGGCAATTAGTTCTGCACAAGTACATACTGCGCCTGTTATCGTTATATCTGCAGGACAACCCGTATTAGGGTCTGTCACTGTTATTATTTTGTCTAGTCCATCTGCACCTCCTGCAATATTAAAAGCTGTAGCGGCATTATAAGTACCGCTGATCGGAGTAGCTCCGGTTACGTCATAAGTTGTACTTATGTTAGAAGGTAAATTCAATGAAAACTCCAAGTCTGCTCCATTAACACAAGCACCAGCAACTGTATCTGGAATAGAAGTAATCACAGTTCCATTTCCACAAGCCAATGGCTCATAGGTCATAGCATCACTGGCAAAAATATTATTGTTAGCATCTAAATATCCATTGAGCACCATTGTTGGTGGTGCTGGTGGAACATTGTCGTTAGGCCCAGTCGCAGGAATAACAACTATTTCAGAAAAATCAGTTATCTCATCAAAGCCATTACCCAAATCAAATAGTGGTGTTACATTAAAACCTGCTGCTATATCGGTAGTATATAGTCTAGCTCTTAGATATTTTCCAGCACAAGTATTTTGAGTTGCGGTTGCAGGGATCGTATAGTAGGCGATCGGAATTCCTTCTTCAGCAGGGGTACTGCCATTTCCTGCGAGCTCAGATGTCGCACACAAATCCGTAATAGATGTACCTAACATTAATAAGGCTGCATCTGCTGCTGCTCCACTGACACTTGAGCCTAGGCTCGTCACATAATCTGGAACCAAAATCCAAAAATCAGACTGTATCAACTCCATTGTGTTTGCATTATTAACACAAGTTAAAGTAGGGTCTATCTCTAAGGCCAAGTCATCTATTGTACCTCCTGAGGATGGGATACCGGATACAACACCACTTATAGGTGTACCTACCGATGCAGGGGGAATCGGGTAACCATTCACATCTAATTCACAAAATAGTTGATTGATAAATCCTTGATTAGCAGCAGACACTACGGGAAGCGGATTTACTGTAGGAACACATTCGTTCCAGTATTGTAAAAAGACGCCTCCTGAAACTGGCAATTCATATTCTATTTCTTGTACATCACAAGTAAATACCGGTGCAGGAATAGGTGCTGGATCAAAACAGTTCACAGATACTGGGCAACCTGTTTGATTACATCCAATCATGAATCCTCTATAATCTCGGGCCTCAACATTAGTTTGTAAGAGACAATTAGGGGGAGCCATAAACGGCATCGTAGAGCCATCTAATGGAATCCCTGGGTCACCTATAAATCCTTGACCTACGGCGCAAGTTTGTTCTGCAACCCCGAGGCTACAATCATCTGCAGGATCTGCAGGGTCCCCTCCTGCAGCACATTCTGCAGCATTATCTATCCCTCCTCCATCGCAATCCAATGTTGCTAGAGGAGACAGTGGGTTTGCTGTAATTATCGCACAGATGTCAGCACCTGCAGCAATTAATTCTGCACAAGTACATACTGCGCCTGTTACCGTAATATCTATAGGGCAGCCAGTAGTCGGGTCTGTCACTGTAATTGTCTGGTCAGCGCCATCAGCACCGCCAACTATTGTAAAAATTGTTGCAGCATTATAAGCTCCACTGATCGGAGTTGCTCCTGCTACATCATATGTCGTTCCTATGTTAGAAGGCAAATTGAGAGAAAACTCTAAGTCTACGCCATTGACACAAGTACCAGCAACTGTATCAGGAATTGTGGAAGAAACAACTGTCCCATTGGCACAAGCCAAGGGCTCATACGTCATAGCATCACTGGCAAAAATATTATTGTTAACGTCTACATATCCGAAAAGAGTTGTAGTCGGTGGAACTGGTGGAACATTGTCATTTGGTCCATTAGCTGGAATAACCACAACATCTGTAGCATTCGAAATATCAGTAAATCCAGATCCAAAGTTGATCTCAGGAGTTGTGTTGAATGCTTGTCCAATATCAGTAGTATATAATCTAGCTCTTAAATATTTTCCTGCACATGCAGCTGTTGTGGTACCAGGTATAGTATAATAAGATTCAGCTATACCCTCTACTCCTGCGGCTTGCACAGTCTCAGCTGTCACGCACATATCCGTAAGTGATGGTCCAATCAAAAAGGTTGCCGCATCAAATGCAGGCCCACCCATTCTAAAACCAACATCCGTGACATGATCTGGAATCAAAATCCAAAAATCAGATTGTATCATCTCCACCTCTCCATTATTATTGGGACAAGTGGATGCAGGATTGATTTCAGCAACTAGCTCGTCAACTTGGCCACCACTTAATGGTACTCCAGAAACAACACCTCCTTCAGGTGTTCCTAAACCGGCAGGAGCCATTGGGTATCCATTAGCGTCAATATCACAAAACAACTGATTTATATATCCTTGGAATGAAGCAGATATGGTAGGGATTGTATTAACTGTTGGAACACAATTACTCCAATATTGTAAATAAACTCCTCCAGAAACTGGCACTTCATATTCTATTTCTTCGACAGGGCAAGTAAATGATGGATTGAATGTTGGAAACGAAGTTGGTGGGGTACAGGTTATGGGACAGTCCGTCTGTGTACAACCAAACATAAAACCTCTATACGCTGATGCTTCTGCATTATCCAACAACAAACAATTTGGTGGAGCCATAAATGGTGCTTCTGTACCATCCATTGCTGTTCCTGCTGTTCCAACAAATCCGAGTGATACTGTACAAGGTATTCCAAGTGAATCACATTGGGATTGAGCATTTATATTAGTATCAATACCTAGGCCCATTATTACCAAAATAGCCATTAGACTAAATTTTGATAATCGTTGGGGTTGCCAATTTTTTGATTTTTTGAGGATACTTGGGTTGAGGAATAAAATAGCCAAAAAGGCCTTAAAGCCATCTAGATGGGCTTTAGCGGTTGAGGAAAGTTGATTCATTCTATTAGATATTTGATAATAAATAATTAAGCTGAATTCTTTGGTTGAATCAGTCAATCACAATTGAAGTAAGGATTGATTGGTATTGATAGCTAGACTTGAAACAAATATTATGCTAAAAACTCATCTGTAAATACACATTACTGTTAATTAACATATGTAATTATCTGAATACGTGTGTTTAGTCTTCTATTATTAATCTTAAGTTGATAATATCAGGAGAGATGTTCAGGTCGATATTTTGGATGCGAAGTATTCGATTTGCCGCTGGCAGAGCAGAATTGTAGGATTGGTGTATTCATGATTAGGGGGTTATAGTTAACACTATCTTAAGGACACATCTACAAGAGAATTACCCCTACCATTAATAAAGGAAAGACTTACTCACGAGATAGCATCTTGAAATTCCTTAGTTAAGATGAGATAGAAATAAGAGCTCCACCGAAACCTTTCAATAGACCTTGTTTAGAGGGTTCTTCTTATCTTTAATTTATTCGTTGCACCCGTCGGTCCTCCCGTCAAATCGCCCGTTGGCCTATAATTTAAATTCTTGACCTGGAGACATGAAAAAAAGGCCTATCGATTGCTACTCGATAGGCCTTATACAAGAGTGTCGCTCTTAATTTTTATTCATCACAACCATCTATTTTCACTTCGAGTTGTGAATCACTTTGTACTTCGAATCCTGGCTGAAGTGTTGTACCATCTTTAGCGTTGAATCTGACAAAGGAATTACCAGAAACGGCGTTAGATGCCTCGATAGTCCAATTTGTCTGATATTCTTTCTCTTGTCCAGTCATTTCATCCCATACAGTAAAAATGATATCCTCTTGACAGTCTTGTACTAGGCCAAGTGCTACTTCATTGTTTTCTTCCATCTCATCTTCAAGCTCTTCTATCACTGGCTCTACAGGGCAAAGATCATCTCCAGTGGCAGCATCGGCATCAATTCTATAGCCAACCAAGTTGGTTTCCAAAAAGTCACAGCAGCTGATATCACGAGAACATCTCACAAAGTAGGTATTCTGTGTAATCTGACTAGGCTGATAACTCGCTTCTGTAGCACCGTCAATTATCTCCCATACGCTTCCAGATCCAGCTTCACCTATGTTAAGATTGGTCGGAAAGAATGGTGCTCCATTTGATCGTTCCAGAGTAGATCTTAACCACATATGTTCGACCATTGGTGAGTCACATCCATCAGACGAAACTGCCGAAGCTGTTTCAGTAATTGCTGGAACATAAGGGCATGCTGCCGTTGGCAATATAAATAGCGAGTTGCTTTCAATTCCTATACTACCCGCCTCAGCTAACTGAGTACATTCGGTAAAGCTATAGCCTATTGATTGTACACATGTGCTATCTATTCCTGCACTCTCACTAAAGAATCTATATGATCTGGTCAAGGTCCTAGTCGAGTGATACTCTCCATTAGTACATTCTACTGGTTCAAGAACATCATCAACTGTCAATTCGAACTCGATATCTGCGCAGCTATTACCACTTAACAATAAACCTGCCTCTTCCGCTGTTTCAAATGGCTCAACTGCACAACTTTCTGTGAGCTCTAAGTCTTCAGGACAATCTATTGTAATCAAACATATCTCAGCCGGATCGGCATCATCTTCATCGCCATTCTCTCCATCAGTAGTGTTGTCTGTATCACCACCAGATTCGCCTCCTTCATCATTGTTAGGGCTATCATCTGGAGTACTATCGATATCAAATTGACCGATACTACTGCCAGCTAAGTTAAACACCTCCCCTATCTCAGCAACATTTGTCAATCCTGCATTCGAAAAGTCTTCACCATTTGGTGCCATATAGATCTGAACTTGTACAGATGCTCCTGGCTCCAAGTTACCTATATAGGTGTATGAGACTATGTCACCTTCTAAGGTCCACCCATTATTTAATGCAGGATCATGGATATAATCCAATCCTTCAGGCAGGTAGTCATACACGGTTACTTCTGACGCAGATACATTGCCTTGATTAATGATCGTAATGTCATATTGTACGGGCTGTCCTGGGAAGAACGGTCCTTCTTCAGCCGTAGTTTTAATCAAAGCAAAATCAACATATGGTACGTGAGCTGGGTCAGCATCATCTTCATCGCCATTTTCATTGAAAATCGTGTTATCTACGCCGCTGATTTCTCCTGCCTGATCGAAGGATCCTTCCTCATCACTACCTCCATTGTCATTATCAGGATCAGTATCTGGGGTGCTGTCTAAATCTGCAATTGCTCCAGAACTCGCTGTTCGTCCATCCAAACTCTCGAAGTCTGAAACCTCTGCAATATTTACAAAGTCAGATAGGCTCGTAGCTGCATCTGGGTTGAACTCATAGCTCACCATGACAGCAACTGATGCTCCTGGAGCTAAAGGTCCTGGCACAGCTATAGTAGTTGGTCCTGAGGGTAATAAGGCTGTAGGAACATAATCTGTTAGTGTCACATTCTGAACAGCTCGATTACCCTGGTTATATACTGTGATAGCATATGTTACCAATTCTCCAGGCGCTGGATACTGTGGCTCTGGATCTAGCACTTTCGTCAATGCCAAGTCAAAGATTTCTATCTCCGCTGGATCATAGTCATCTACATCATTCGCATTGTCCGCCGTGCCCGGACTGCCATCAGCCTCGTCATCGATATCATCGTCCGTCTCTAATTCACTCTCATCACCTGGAGTCCCGCCATCAATATCGCTGATCGCTCCATCTTCATCTTCTAAACCTAAAGCGTTAGTAGCTTCAGTGATTTCCGCATTGTTCACAAATGATCTTGGTCCAAATCCTGGCTCAATTAATAAGTCTACTGTTATCGACACGGATTGTCCAGTCGGTATTGATGCAATTTCAAATGTATTATTGGTCCAAGCTGGATCAACATTAGTCATCCCTTCTGGTGGCGTTTCTGTAACTAGCACATCCGAAGCATCAAGTGTACCCTGATTATACACCGTAATCGTATACGTAACCACATCACCTATACGGAATGGGCCCGGTTCTGAAACTACCTTAGTCAATGCCAAATCAAAAGTCTGTATTACTGCAATCTGTTCTGGGTCATAGTCATCTGCATCATTCGCATTATCCGCAGTTCCTGGCGTACCAGCTCCGTCATCATTAATATCACCATCTGTGTCTAATTCACTCTCGTCACCTGGTATTCCTCCATCTACAATGCTGATAGCTCCATCCTCATCTTCTAATCCAAGCACATTATCCGCAGCTGTAATCTCCGCATTATTCACCAAGCTAGTGCCCTGGAAAGTGTCACCAATCAACAAGTCTACAGCTACAGTGACACTCATACCTGCTGATAGGTCGCCTACAGTGAAGATATTGCCAGTCCAATCGGCATCAACATTAGTCATCCCTACTGGTGGCGTATCTGTAATCTCTACATCTGTAGCATTCAGCGTACCCTGATTGTATACTGTTATCTCATAGGTGACAACATCGCCAGGGAAAAAAGGACCCG
>CAZDHV010000156.1:0-7250 GCA_964505335.1 uncultured Saprospiraceae bacterium
TGTCGTCATTATTTTCAGAATCTACATCAAGTCAAAGCTCTGCGATGTCGTCATCTTGATCTTTAATAATTTTATAAAAGATGAGAAATCCAATGCCAGCGAAGGTGAATACCAACGGAATAGTAATCATAGGACCTTCGTTATCCATAGTTACATCGGTGAATATTCCGATCCCCAGAGCTAAGCCGATCATCGTTAAAACCAGGCCCCACTTTAATGCGGAGCTTCCTTTTGGGGTGCTATTAAATTTGAATATGCCTGCATCTCGACCTGACTCGATGAGAGCCATACGTTCACGATGACGAGTATTGAAGTACATATAAGTAAGGAATGCGGCGAAACCAAAGAAAGAGATCATTATAATTACTGCATCCATATCATTTAATTGTTTAATGAGTTAAAAAGATGCCCATCTGACTATGAGACTTTCTATGAGGTTACAGAATATTCGATTTATTTTTTTGTAACCTGTATTTGGTTGAGCTCGTCTCAGCTGTCAGCAATCAATGTCAGAAGATCAATTACTTATACAGAGACTGGTCAACAGAGATCAACAAGCGCTCAAAGAGCTAATGGAACGCTATCAGCACTATGTATATACGATACTCTCCAGTATGCTGCATGATCATGAAGCAGCAGAGGCAAGTCAAGATACATTTATCAAGGTATATCGGAGTATTAACAGATTTGAGAGTAACTCCAAGTTGACTACTTGGATCTATAAGATTGCTTATCGTACAGGCTTAGACTATCTTAAGAAGAGACGTCAGCATACCAGTTTTGATGAGGTAGACTATGATAGCAAGTATGCTACCGATGCGCTGATTGAAGGGCAGTTAGATCGTGCTGATCTCAATGATTCATTAGGTCATTTGTTTAAGCAGCTCAATGGAGACGAAGCGGCGATACTGAGGCTCTTTTATTTTGATGAAATGAACATCCATGAGGTGAGTGAGATTACTTCTTTGTCAGTATCTAATGTCAAAGTAAAATTGCACCGATCACGCCTGAAAATGAAAGAGTTGATTGAGAAGGATAAGAGTTTTAATTTTAAGGAATATATAGGTCAATGATGGATAACACAGAATTGATATGGAAATACATAGATGGGTCTTGCAATCCTGAGGAGTTAGATCTGTTTAACTCACGAATGTCTGATGAGGACTTTGCTGCAGACTATCAACAGGCGTTAGATCTTCATGGTGCCTTAGTACGGGATACGCCACAGATGGCACCTGTAGATCTAATACAACAGACGATGCTCAGAGTGGCTCATGAACCTCAATTCAAGTTGTCTGATATTTCGTCCATTAGTACGAAGCCGTTTTGGGTGTTCATAGGAGGCATTACGCTGATGTCATTGTTTGTGATGTTTTATGGGCTTGATATGGGCTCCTTTGCATTGGTTGAATTTGCTCCGGAATTACCCCAATTGATGAAATATGTACCGAGTATTGATTGGAGCATGCCATCTGTAACAATTGATTCAAGTTGGCTCAGCTATATGATTGTGTTAGGCATTCTACCTATCGTATATCTGATGGATCGCATCTTTATACGATATAATGCTCTTAAGTCAGAGTGATTGTTTCTATAGACTTTCTTTTAACTCATTAGTCGTCATCACTTTGGCAAACTCTCCATTAAGATTAGCTAAGGAGATTTGATGGACCATTTCAGCAGAGAACTCTTGATTATCTATTCCAACTTGCCGGAAGGCCGCAGTAGCATCTGAGATCACAGCAACCTCAAGTCCTAAGTTGGAGCCCATTCTGGCACTTGTCGAGATGCAGTGGTTCGTAGTTAGTCCGACCATGACTACAGAGTTGATTCCTTTTTCTATTAGCTGAGTCATTAGATCTGTTCCAATGAAGCAGCTATTGACATCTTTAGTAATGACTGTCTCAGTATTTATAGGCGCAGTCTCCGGCTTGAAGGCAAAACCCTCATGAGAAGCATGCAATGGACTATCACTATGCTGTGAACTATGTCTGACATGATATATCGGCCAGCCGTTAGACCTCCAATGCTCAAGAATCTTGGAGGCATGTTGTTCGGCATCTGGATTGTTGCGTTCTCCACCATAGTAGTCGACGAAGTCCATACCGATCTGTATGTCTATTACGAGTAATGCGGAAGTTTTATCGTTCATATGTTATTGTGTTACCGGATGGATCAAATAGATGTTTAAAGTTAAACACCTCAGAACTTGCTCCATGCAGATCAATCAATACCAACTTGTCTTTGGCTTCTTGAAGAGTCGGGATGTGTCCGATTTCTATCCACCATAAGGCCATATGGGACCTACCAAGATTATGAAACCACTCTTTCTTACCCTTGATTAGCTCTTTGTGTAGACTGTGATAGACGTATGTAAATAAGCTATCGACATCTCGCCAAACTGAAAGATTGATGATGAGCTGTTCATCATCAAATGGGTTGAAGCCAATAGCATTATCATTTTCATCCTTTAATCTCCAGATGAACCCATCATGAGACTCAGCAAGCTGGTTGATCTCATCAAGTCGGGATGTAAAGCCCAACATCATCGGATCGTCCAAATTCACGCCTTTCATCTGAGCTATATTGATCTGCGCAAGATGATGTGACATTGAAAGACTTTATTGGTTAATTGAATGAGATGAAACTTTAATGAGGAAGAGCCAATCTCATACAAAAGTAATGGTCTAAGATTGGCTCTTACAATTCAACGATGAGTTGTGCAAAGCACCCATATTTGGGCTCTATGGCTCTGCTTAATCATCAGTATCGAGGATATCCTCTATTCGTTGATGTAAGTCTGCGACATGAAAATCCTGAGGAGTATTTAGGTTCTTTGCGACTTTAAGATTTTTATAGAGCTTGGTTAGCGTACCACGAGCCAAACTGGGCACCTCAGATCTGTCATCTTGGTCATTCATGAGGGCCTCCATTCTTGTGACAAAGGCTCTTTGAAGATTTCTTGTGTACACATCATTACCAGCTCGCTTGCCTCCGCTGAAAATACTCTCACTCACATTATCGAATAGTTCAAATGGACTATACGCCTGAGCACCATTCAGGGCTTCGTTTTCAGACATGCGCTCTAATCTGCCATTATTAAATAAAAGTCTTAGGGCTCTGTCTTGGATAGCGCCAATGCGGTCTACTGTCCCTTCTGGTTCAAATTTGCTAGTTAAGTCCTCGTTAATCAACCAATGTGGCGTATTGAAAACTTGGGTATGTAAAAAGTTAATGGCCCGCTTTTGCTTGCTCTTACTCTGATGTACATAAGTAGGTTCTTGTTGATCCTGCGTGGTGAATGTTTCTATAACTCCACCCACATTTCCGATGACATGTCCGACGTATCTATTAAACTGATTGCCGATTTGATTATATAGATCCTGGATCTGATCATAATCTTCTCCTGCTTCATATGCCCAATCTGCGATATTTGGCACGATGCGTTTTAGATTTTTGATGCCATACTCGCTGGCTAACATTGAGTCATCTCCTAGGTCTTCTGTTTGGGCAGTTGGATCGAGTGGGAGACCACGCTGTCTGCCATATCTATAGAGCGGGTCACCGGCATGTTCTAATGTCCATTCATCTAGTGTCTTTTTTTCTTCTATTCTATCTCCATCTACAGGTTGGTAACCATATTTGATAGACCAATCGTCGTAGATTCCTATGTTGGGCATGAGGCCTACATCACCATCCTCTGGCTGTGCTACGTAATTGAATCGAGCATAATCCATAATTGAAGGAGCTGTACCCATCTTCTGCGTGAATGTAATCGATCGGAGGGAGTCAACTGGATAAGCCACACTTGATCCCATATTGTGCGGTAAGCCAAGTGTATGTCCTACCTCATGAGCTGATACGAATCTGATCAAGCGTCCCATAACCTCCTCCTTGAAATTGGCTCCACGAGCCTCTTCATTTATAGCGGCAGTCTGGATAAAAAACCAGTTTCTAAGAAGTCGCATTACATTGTGATACCAGATAATGTCAGACTCTAAAATCTCACCTGTACGTGGATCATGCACATGTGGTCCTTGCGCATTTTGTATATCTGTGGATACATATCTGATCACTGAGTAACGAGTATCCTCAGGTGACCAATCCGGGTCTTCTTCTGGTGTGGGTGCATCTTCTGCATAAATGGCATTCTTAAACCCAATTTTCTCAAAAGCAGTCTGCCAATCATTAACGCCTTGCTTGAGATAAGGAACCCATTTGGTAGGGGTTGCAGGATCGATGTAATATACTATTGGCTTCACAGGTTCCACCAGCTCTCCTCGTGCATAAGCCTCTGGATCGCTCGGTTCCATGCGCCATTTAGTAATGAATCGCTCCGACTCCGTGCGCTGATCATTTAAACTGTAGTTGGTTTGACTTACAGAGAAATACCCAACACGTGCATCATAATATCTCGGCTCCATTGGCTCATCAGGCAGCAGTATAAACGATTGATTCATCTCTACTGATAGCGTCCCTGTGATGGTATTATCTGGCAAGTCTGTTCCTCCTCTATAAGTCAATACATGTTTGATCTCGACATTTCGAGGAAAGCTCTTCATACTCGTCACGAAGCTGCGTTTACTATCAAGTCCCTTAATGCCGAAGCTTTTCTTCTGTCGCTCAGACACTGCTCCTATCATCGGGATGTCTGAGGTGAACAATCCATCTATCTCGATTACTGAGCTGCCTTCACCACTGGCTTTTATATCAAAGACCATGATTACAGGCTCAAAGTTGTTGTTCTTTACAGAGTTATAAATCGGGTCTTCAAAACTGGCTACACTATTGTAGGATACGGATCTTAGCATGAGCTTCTTGCCCATCTTTTGCCATCGGATCACCTGTTGAGGTCTTGATTTTACCCCAGCGCCACCGAAATTGAGGTTTTTGACAAAGCCAGCAATTCTTGAAACAATCAAGATCTCTGTTTCTAGGAGGCTATCGGGAATTTCAAAATAGTGCTTACCATCGACCTCATGAGTCTGGAATAAACCGTCTGTGCTCACTGCATCTTCAGTGATAAGCTTAGCGTACTTCTCGGCAGCCTTCTCCGCCTCAGTCATAGTCGAGTCCTGAGGTGCTTCACCTGAGTCATCTTGACCAGATAAAATGAAGACTTGTGTTAGTAGGAACAATAATGTTAATAGTTTTTTCATAATGTGTTATTTCGATTAATCGATACTATGTGCTAAATAGAATCACTAGTCATTTAGTTCTAAATATTCTGTTCCAGTGCTATCAGTTTTCCTGTATCATTTTGATAGCTCTACCAGGTGTATATGGCGCATCAGCGTCTTCGAGTTTTTGTTCGAGATCGTTGATCTCATTATTTACAAGAGAGCGCAGTCGATTAAGTATTGGCTCAAATTCCTCTTTTGCTATAGCGAGACTTTCTCGATGTGTCTGTGTCGGTGCGGAGGTCGAGTATTTGCTTTCATATACGATCCACCCAATGCGACTTGATGGCGATGGAATCTGATCAATGTCTAATCGACTCTTGTTCCTGTCTCCTTGTAAGGATGTCTTCAGCTCCTTGAGTGTCGTAGCTATGTTATTGTAGTCCGAAGTAAAACCAGCTAATGGCTCTTCAATCTGCTCAATCGCTTTCTTGAGATACTTCATGTTATTCTCAATCTCACTCACCATCCTATCGGCACCTTCGATTGATCTGGCTAACTCAGCAACTTCACGCTGAAACTCCACAGCATCACCTCTGTTTTCTGCTGGTAGTATTGTATTGTTTAGAGGCTTTATAGTGAATGATTTAGTATCTACGGCTTCCTGTACTTCGCCATTTATGACCATAGCCATGGAGATCTCATAAACCCCTGGCTTAACCAGAGTTCCTTCAGGTGAACCAGCGAACGGATTGTAAAATGAAGATCCTGATAGAGAGATGGCCTCCTTTGACGCATATCTCATATCCCAATTGAATCGCTGGATGCCCTTACCAGGCTTCTTGAGTATCTTTCTGACGACCTCACCATCTGAATCAGTTATGGTAAATAATACCTGAGGCGCTATTTCATTGCTTTCAGCTAGTAGTTCTTCATATGATGGATATGGATTGTCCTTATTGTCTTTGCTGTTTTTCTTCGCCTCTTTTTGGCGGGTTTCTTTGAGGGTTTTAAGTTCCTCAGTGAGGAGATAGGTGATTACAGCTTCTGAACCGAGGTTATCTGCAGTATAATAGCTGTCACCTTGAAATGACTTGCCTGGTAGACCTAATGGGCTGCTCTCTTCGAATATTAATGCATTTCTTACTGCGAACAATCTTGCTTCGTCGATATCTTGTTTTGTTGTGATATCTCTTAGAGCGGTGTAGTCATCCAAGACATAAAACCCTCTACCAAAGGTCCCTAACACTAGATCATTTTCGCGCTTTTGAATGGTCATGTCTCGTACAGCAATAGTAGGAAGGCCTGCTTTCAATTGCTTCCATTCAGCACCACCGTTTGGTGAGAAAAATGCCCCAAACTCAGTGCCGCAGAATATCAAATCTGGATTAACGTGGTCTTCTTCAATGGAGTAGACGCTGCCTCTCTCAGGAAGATTGTTACTGATTAGTCTCCAGGTCGCACCTGAGTTCTCACTCTTCATAATATAAGGTTTGAAGTCGCCATATTTATGGTGGTTAAATGCGGCGTAAATCACATTTTTATTATGCTGAGAAGCATAGACCGCATTGACATAACTCCGCTCAGGCACACCTGAAAAATTTGAAATTTTATTCCAGCTTTCGCCGCCGTTTTGGCTGATCTGTATCAATCCATCATCAGTGCCCACGACTAGCAAGTTTTCATCAATTGGAGATTCTGAGAAGGCCACAATAGTGCCATAGGGTGAGGTAGAACCATTCTTAGCGACGGCGTCAATACCCCAGACTTTGCCCATTACTTCAAGTTCATTTCTGTTGATTTGTGCAGTAAGATCATCTCCTAACACCGACCAAGAATTTCCTCTATCATCAGAGCGAAATAGTTTGTTGGCGGCGAAATAGAGTCGCCCGCTTTTATGATGGCTTACGGCAAGTGGTGCATCCCAATTCCATCGATAACCATTTTCTCCTTTGCGCTCTTTAGGTTGTATCCCTACTTCTTCACCACTTAACTTATCGTATCTGACGAGTACACCATACTGTGATTGGGCATAAACGATGTTAGGATTTTCAGGATCGATCTGGGATTCAAATCCATCGCCTCCGTGTGTGATGAACCAATCACTATTTTGTATGCCGTGGTTAGTGA
>CAZDHV010000157.1:0-1725 GCA_964505335.1 uncultured Saprospiraceae bacterium
AGAGCTATAATCGGGCAAGATCTACCGCATTTCAGGAACAATAGACATTATTCTAAGTCTATATGTGATACATCTTTGTAGTGTTCTACTGAAGCACCAGTTCCTCAACCTTTATAAATTAATGGCAACCTAAAGTGGTTGTTAGTTAGTAATTTAACAGCTCAATACATGCAGGTATAATTGATTTTATACCTGCTTTTTTCATGCCTTTATTTATGATGTTGTCGGAGATATTACGTCCGCTCCAGTTTATAATAAATTCCTACGCCAAACTTCTGCCTTTCGATTTGTTATATTAGAATATCTACACAATATGAACTGAGATGAACAAAAAAAGAATAATCGCAGTAGGCATTAGCCTAATCGGGCTGTTTCTTATGGGCTATTCGGCAGGAGTCATGGATAAAACCGGCACGACAAATCATAGCCTATTCTGGATTGGATTAGCGATTGTATCTGTGGGGGTATTTATAGTTTTCCCATATCGCAAGGATAAGAAGCCTTAATAGGCCATACGCCTCAGCAACGACTCGACATAGTAGTAATCTGCATATACTATGGGCACATCCACCTCAAACTCTCCTGGCACACTACCCGTACTATGGTCCAATAAAAATGGTGGAACATTAGATTGATAGTGTTCGGCCGACAGGGATTGATGTATTCGATCCACCCATGCTAAGTATTTATCAGCATTGTCAGAATCAAATTGAGCCAGTTCAATTAATCCTGAGGCAGTCACAGCAGCCGCAGAAACATCTCGCGGTTCGTCGGGAATATTGGGCGCATCAAAATCCCAATACGGGATAAGATCATCCGGCATATTGCGATGTGTAAACACATATTGTGAGATAGCCCTAGCACGATCTAAAAATCGCTTATTTCCCGTCCATCGATATGCCATAGTGAATCCATATAGTCCCCACGCTTGTCCTCGAGACCATGAAGATTCACTGCCATATCCTTGATGCGTTACTTTCTGGATTACTCCTCCACTTATCGTATCAAATACCACGACATGGTATGAGCTGTAGTCATCTCTAAAATGATTGTCCAGTGTCGTCAAGGCATGTTGGTAGGCGATATCGTGAAAGATAGAATCCCCGGTTAGCCGAGTGGCTTCAAACAGCATATCGAGATTCATCATATTATCAATGATGACTGGAAACTGCCAAATGTCCTCGTTCCAATCCCACGATCTTATGCAGCCAACAGTCTCATTATAGCGCTCAATCAGAGTTCGTGAAGCTTGCACAACGATGTCTTTGTACTCCTGAGAGTCATTGAGCTCATATCCTTTGCCAAAGCTGCAGTACAGCTTAAATCCCAAGTCATGAGTATGGTCATCCCACTTCTCTTTTTCGACATACGAGGTCCACGTCTCTGCAGCTTCTTTGATTCTTGGATTGTTGCTATGAGCATAGAGCTGCCAGAAAGTCCCTGGTAAGAATCCACTCGTCCAGGATCTTGAGGTCGTCCCAATCAAAGATCCATCTGCCTCCAAAGCACGAGGTATTTGGGTAGAATCAGGGGTGATCTCCTCGAGATGGGATGCCATCCGTTCGGATAGCATATCCAATCGTGCGGATACTGACGAAAACTCCTTTTCTGTCGCGGATACTGAGCGATCAAGACAACCAATATATACTGTGATGAATATTATAAATATGGAGAATCGAATCATATCAAAAAGTAGTGAATTCTTAGTAAATGGAATTAAAACCT
>CAZDHV010000157.1:1825-7215 GCA_964505335.1 uncultured Saprospiraceae bacterium
AGCTTTATGCCTGCACAAGAGATCCAAGTTCTTAAGAACCCCTTGTCCGAAAGGACCAGTCCTTGGTATATATTTGATGACAATCAGATTCTCACACCTGAATGGAGATTTAGGAATACAGACTTTAGGCGATTTTAATGTTAAACCGACTGAAGAGTCGCCGTAATGATATCACTGATCTGCTGCGGTTGTTCCTCTTGGATAAAATGCCCTGCATCTAACAGATGGATGTCTTCTTTTGATAATTTGAAGTTTCTAAGAGCTTGCTCTTCGTTACCCTCCCACTCGAGTATCTCATCATGTTTACCCCAGATTACGGTAAGATCGACATCAAGAGAATTATGCAATGCCGTGTAGTCCGGAATCTTATGACAAGTCTGTGTGAAAAAATAATATATCGCCGCTGTGGACTGATTCAGAAAAGGGCGTTTATAACCAGCGAGGGTCTCCGGTGTGATGACGTCATTATTTTTCACACCGTTTTTAACCGTTGGATTGATTACTATGAACTGACTCCATGACTTAGCATATAGACTGACATATATCTTGGCGATAAATCCCTCATCGAATCTCAATGGAGGCTTGAAGCCAGATTCATAAACGAGCGTATTAAGCATGAACAAATGATTCACCTTACTCGCATCTATCCTCAACATCTCCCAAGTCCACAAACCTCCTCCATCATGGAAGACTTGTGACCAGCTGTCGATGTCTAGGTGCGACATCAACATCAATAGGCGTCTGCCCATCTTATCAGGCGTATACAGCTCCGGATCTGCAGGCTTGTCGCTCTGACCATATCCTAATAGGTCAGGGCAGATGACCCGACAACCTTGTTTCGTTAATAGCGGGATGATATGGCGATATAGCCAGGACGAGGATGGCACTCCATGAACTAGTAGAATAGCTGGACCTGTACCTTCATCGATATAAGCCATGGTCCCCTCCTCCAACTTAAGTTGGTGAAGTTTAGATATATGGTCATCGTATGTCATGCTATCCGTAAGATAGATATGATTTTGAATAATTCAATGAACTGATGTCGACTATTAAAATCGCCAAATAAGGATAATCGGCTGAGAAAAAACTGCTGAAAAAATCTTGAGTAAACTACACGATCAAGCAATTTTTTCGTTCTATAGTGCCCGATGAATAAACTCATAGCTACACAATTAAATCTGCCTCAGCATGACGTGAATCAAGTGCTGAATCTTCTGAGTGAAGGTGCTACCGTACCTTTCATTGCTCGGTACCGCAAGGAGCGAACAGGAGGCTTAGATGAAGTACAGATTTTGGACATTGCCAAGGCACAAGAACAGTTCAATAAATTAGTCAAGCGTAAAGAGACCATCATTGAGGCTATCAAAGAGCAAGGAAAGCTTACCGATCAACTCCGGCACACAATCAATGACTGCTGGGACTCAACCATCCTTGAGGACATCTATCTGCCCTATAAGAAAAGTAGAAAGACACGAGCTGATGCCGCTCGAGAGCTCGGATTAGAACCACTGGCAAAAATCATCTCTGCACAACGCACGAACAACCTGCTTGGCGAAGCCAAGCGCTACTGCCGTGGTAAAGTCAACAATACTGAAGAGGCCTTAGCAGGTGCCCGAGACATCATCGCCCAATGGATAAATGAAGACTCCAGAATCAGGCAAAGCCTGCGAAATTCCTATGACCGATATGCATCAATTACTGCTAAGGTCATTGCTAAAAAGAAGGATGAGGCAGTCAAGTATAAAGACTATCACGACTACGCTGGAGCCTTAAAGAAGACGCCATCACATCGACTCCTTGCCATGTATCGAGGGGAGAAGGAAGGTCTACTGAAGGTTGGCATATCCATAGATACTGATCGAGCACATGACCGTATCAGCCGGTCATATATTCGGTCAAATGGTGCATGTGCAGACCAGATAGACATGGCCATAGCTGATTCACTAAAACGACTATTACTACCCTCGTTAGAAAACGAGTGGAAAAAGAAGTCTAAGGAAAAGGCTGATCAAGAGGCCATCAAAGTATTTAGCAATAACCTCAGCCAGCTACTTTTGGCAGCGCCATTGGGTGAAGTTGCCGTATTAGCCCTGGATCCAGGATTTAGGACGGGTTGTAAAGTAGTGGTATTAGATCAACATGGAGAACTCCTTCATAATACGACCATCTATCCTCATCCTCCTATACATAAAACTGATGAGGCAGATCACAAGATTAGAACACTGATCCATAAATACAATATCAGCCATGTAGCCATAGGAAATGGCACCGCTGGGCGGGAGACGATGACCTTTATCCAAGATTTAGGTTTAAACCTCGAAGCTTATATGGTTAATGAAAGTGGAGCTTCCATATACTCGGCCTCACCCGTAGCACGTGAGGAGTTCCCCGATCACGATGTAACCGTAAGAGGCGCTATAAGTATCGGCCGTCGATTGATGGACCCTTTAGCAGAATTAGTCAAGATCGAAGCAAAGTCAATTGGTGTAGGTCAGTACCAACATGATGTCAATCAGACCATGCTCCATGAGAGCCTTGGCAATATCGTAGTCTCTGCTGTTAATGCCGTGGGCATCAACCTAAATACTGCCAGCAAATATCTCCTGCAGTATGTATCGGGTATAGGGCCTACCCTCGCCCAAAACATCGTTAACTATAGACATGAGATCGGAGGATTCTCCAGTCGAAAAGAACTCAGTCAGGTGCCACGTATGGGCAAGAAAGCCTATGAGCAGGCCGCAGGCTTCCTAAGGATCAAAGACAGTAATGAATTACTAGACAACACGGCAATACATCCTGAGCGCTATAGCCTCGTCAAGAAGATATTGAAAGATCATAAGCTCACCCAGCTTGAAGAGATCCAGCAACACTTTATTCAGAAAACTATTGACTTGTCTACATATGTATCCGATGACATCGGCATGCCAACGCTGAAGGATATTGCCACAGAACTTGCGAAGCCGGGTCTCGATCCCCGTGGCAAGGCACAGACAGTTGAGTTCTCATCTAAAATCAAACACATCGAAGACGTCGAGGTCGGCGTAGTTCTGACGGGCATTGTCAATAACTTGACGAAGTTTGGAGCATTTGTAGATATCGGCATTAAGGAGTCTGGTCTGATCCATATCTCTCAGATTACAGATCGTTTCATTGCTGATCCGAGCGAGGTCCTTCGATTGTCACAACAAGTTGAGGTTAAGGTGATGGATATCGATTTGAGTAGGAAGCGTATATCGCTGACGATGAAGTTCTAATTTTAAATCGAGCTATAACTGGGGCTTATAAAGGATTACTTTTTAAATTTTGGAAAATCCTCCACACGCTCACAACAGATTTGTTCCATCACCTGCTGAAGTTGAGTCTTCAGGATAGAGATAATGTGATCTCCTCCTGAATTACCTAAGGCCGCCACACTATACATAAATGCCCTCCCTAAAAAAGTAAAGGCCGCTCCCGAAGCTATAGTGCGTGCGATATCAGGGCCCGATCTGATGCCGCTATCCATCATTATGGTTAGCTGATCTCCATACTTGGCAGCAATTCTCTGCAAGGGTTTAATAGCCGATTCACCTGCATCTAATTGTCTCCCACCGTGATTAGATACGATTACACCATCTATGCCTAACTTGATGGCCTTCTCTACATCCATCTCATTAGCTATCCCTTTGAGTACGAGCTTCCCTTTCCATAGATCTCTTATGGGTTTTATCTTCTCTTCATCGAGTCGACCAGTAAATGTTTTATCCATAAATGCACCTACCCCTGCCAAATTGAGTCCTTTGGGCATATAAGGCTTGAGCGTCTCAAAATTGGGTTGTCCGTGAAGCAATGTACGCAGCGCCCAATTAGGCTTGCCACAGATCTGCACCATATTGCTCAAGGTCATCTTAGGGGGCATAGCCAATCCATTGCGTATATCTCGAGGTCTAAATCCAAATGTCGGGACATCACTTAAAATCACCAAGACAGGCATACCCGCTGCTTCTACCCTATTGATGATATCATCACGCACACGGTCTTCTCGAGGATGATAGAGCTGAAACCAAGACTTTCCTTCGGTGATTTCAGCGATCGTTTCAATACTAGCAGTTGTCACCGTACTGAGACAAAAAGGAATATTGTGATCATGAGCTGCCTGAGCTAATATTTCAGAAGCCTTAGGCCACATGAGGCCCTGTAATCCGACAGGTGCTACACCAAATGGCGCATCATATTCTACACCAAACAAAGTTGTTTTAGTGCTTGATGCCGTATGCTTAGTCAGATACTGTGGGATGAGCTCTACATCACGGATTTCCTTAGTATTCTTATGGAGGTTCACGTCTTCGTTGCATCCACCATCCAAATAATCAAAGGCGAACTTAGGGATTCGCTTAGATGCCTTCCTACGAAGATCTTCTACGGAGGGATAGTTCGGATTAAATTTTATAGCCTTGCTCATATAAACAATCTATAGCTTTGCACGATCAAGAAAACTCAATTCCCGTGGATATACAAATTATAGGGTCTATATACATCACTTTAAATAGTCATGGTAGTAATGCATCCTAATAATACATATCAAGGCAGTTACGACTTCAAGGCATTAGTGACACTATTACCTGAGCTCCAGGAGCACATCGTGATCAACCCACGGGGACAGCAAACGATTACATTCTCCAATCCTGATAGTGTTAAGCTCCTGAACAAGGCACTACTAAAGAGCTACTACGGCATTAGCTATTGGGATGTGCCCGATGGATACCTAGTTCCACCTATCCCAAGCAGGTCTGACTATATCCACCATGTAGCAGAGTTGATTCCTAAAAAAGATAACATTACAATGCTCGACATCGGCACAGGCGCCAACCTCATCTATCCCATTGTGGCGATCAGTGCATACGGATGGACTGTAGTGGGGAGCGATATTGATCAGACTGCCTTATCCAATGCACAAGACATCATTGACCAGAATGAATCGCTTCAAGGAAACTGCACGCTCAGTTACCAGCCAAACAGGGAGCATATCTTAACCGGCATCATTCAATCGGACGACTACTTTGACCTCGTAGTATGTAATCCTCCATTTCATGCTTCTGCTGCTCACGCTAGTAAGGCCGCAGCTCGCAAGCGCAAGAACCTCAAATACAAGAAAGGAAATAAGAAATTAAATTTTGGCGGAACATCAAATGAATTGTGGTGTCCTGGTGGCGAAGCAAGTTTCATTAAGACCATGATCCACCAGACTAAAGATCATACAGGAAAGTGTGGATGGTGTACTTCGCTCGTATCCAGTCATAGACTCTTAGAGTCATTAGAGCAATTGTTGCTGAAGCTACATGCTGTAGAGATCCGCATCATAGATATGCAGCATGGCAATAAGACTACCCAGATCTTGTGTTGGAGGTTTT
>CAZDHV010000158.1:0-7148 GCA_964505335.1 uncultured Saprospiraceae bacterium
CCGACTACTGCTGCTGGTGCATAAGATGTCCAGGCAAGGACGGGGTGCTTATCCTTGAGGGTCATAAAGCTTGCCGTTGCAGTCGAAAATGCAAAAGAAGTGTGTCCAGAGGGAAATGAGAAATTACCACCTCGAGGACGCTCCACATTTAGGATTGATTTTAGCGCCCAAGTTGCACCTAAGTTGATCGCCGTGCTATAGGCATATGCCTTAATATGGTATCTGCGATCTGGGTTGTTTTTGTTAACTGAGTAGATCAATACTTGTGCACTTGGGACAAAGGCTAGATAATCATCAAGGTCAGATTCTGAGGTGCCGATAATGTCCTGAACATCTACTTGAAGGTTGCGTTTGAAGGTATTGCCGCTCGTTGCGATGCCCGCAGTCATCAACCCAATAGCAGTCCATGGTTTGACATGAGATGTAGCTGTCGTATCGGGTTGATAACCCTGCCCATATGATAGGACTGGCAGTATCAACCCAAGTATGAGGATAATAAGGGATGTAGTCAGAGATTTTACCATGATCTGGGTTAAAAACGCATTAATTCTGATGATATATATCTTTTACAATGTATATGTACCTGTTTGACTGATAACTATAATTGAGTTAGAATGGTAATGTATTATATACCAAGGACATACAATCATACTGGCAAGGATTATGCAACAGGATAAGTAATTCTTTAACTTTTGAATACTTAAGGGATTAAGTATTGGAGATTTTCGGAGCGGCTACTGGGGGGTATGCCGCTCTTTTTTTTGCCCTAAAGCTAAATATATCTTCCATCAAGCAACAATAGATTCACTCTTGAAGCTACGTAAAGCAACCAGACCACTAATACACAAGATCAAAAATAAATGGAATAAACCCCATTGACCTAATGTTGGAATTGGTATCGGGTCAATAGATTCAATACATGAATCATCGAATGTGTTAGTTGTTCGAGTAAATCGATCTACTTCACCGTCTCCATTGCTGTCAACTTCTATAGTTTCAGTCAACAGATTACCATTATTGTCATAAATGTTGGTGATAGTCTGCAAAAAATCTGATATCCTATCTCCATCACTATCAATTTCTGCAATTGTAGATTCTAAGGTTCCATCACGGTTATAACTATAAGTTAAAGTAATGATCAAGTCAATTGTTCCGTCTAAATCATTGTCGGTTTCATTGATAGAAGTTAATAGGTTTCTCTCACTATCAAAAGTATTGGTCGTCGTTCTTATTTCATCGATCACACCGTCAGCGTCGTTGTCTCTCTCCGCTATACTAACTATCAGATTTCCTTCGCTATCAAAAGTATTAGTTCTTGTTAACTTAGAATCTATAGTACCATCTAGATCGTTGTCGTCTTCGCTTATTGACATTAACAAGTTGCCCTGATTATCAAAAAAACTATTGGCTATGCTTATTCGATCTACTGCACCATCTCCATCATTGTCAACTACTGTAGTTCTATTCACCAGATTGCCCTCATTGTCATAAATGTCAGTGATAGTCTGTACAAAATCTGACATTCCATCTCCATTAAAGTCAATTTCTAAAATTGAAGAATATAGGGTTCCATCACTATTATAACTATTAGCTCTGGTATTGACGAGATCAGTTGTTCCGTCTAAATCTCTGTCGATTTCAGTGATAGATGTTAATAGGTTTCCCTCACTATCAAAAGTATTGGTTATCGTTGTTTTTCCATCTATAACACCGTCTGTCTTCGATATACTTAGTAGCAGATTTCCTGCGCTATCAAAAGTATTGGTTGTTGTTGTTATAAAATCAATCGTTCCATCTACATCAGAGTCTGTCTCCACTATACTAAATATCAGATTTCCATCGGAATCAAAAGTGTTGGTCGTTATTGTTCTTGAATCTATGATTCCATCTCCATCTCCATCTCTGTCAATCTCCTGTAGACTAATACATGGTTGACTAAATGATAATGAACTTGAATAGAAGAAGAGAACTAATAAAACTATAGGATTGAGATGCATCTAACAAAAATTGATGGACTTCTTAGAAACTAAGTTAATCAAATAATGATTAAGATAATCCTCCAGCTGCAACGGCATGTTCTTTATTTATAAAAAAGTCAAGGGAGAATGGGTTAGAATCCATCGAGTGGGGACATGGATCGCATGTTAGCCCAATCGAACTTCTGACTATTCAACAACTGAACTGATAAAAGAATTAAAGATTCTATCTACCTATTTATCGCGCTATCTTCTTTGTCGTAATACCTCATAAGGTTAGGGCAAGACTTAAAGTCATCGATAATAGTGATCAGCGTTTTGTCTATCTTTTGCTCAACCCAATTATTAAAGTATTCATTCTTTTTGCTCTCTTTCGCAAAATTCTGAATCTTGGAATAATCCGTTTCTAAACTTGCTTTATGTGGTTTAGTCTTAGAGTGCAGTTGTATAATCTTATAAATTTTCTCACCTCGCTCTTCAAACTCTAGAACCTCTGATACATCACCAGGCTCTAAATCTTCTATGGCAAAATAGATCTGATAAGGGAGATCAGCTGTCTCCCAGAATGTATCTCCAGTCTTATCATTATTCAGTCTGCCAGCATTGTTAAAGCTCTGTGTTTCTTTGTCTGAGTGGAATCTTACAGCAAACTCAAATGACAAGGAATCAGTTCTGATCAGCTGAGCAATGGAGTCAAGGTGATTATTAGTCCTATCGATGTCTTCTTGGGTAACCTCTGGCTTGACAAGTATATGTCTTATATTGATTGTATTTCCTCTACGTCCTAATAACTGGAGCATATGGTAGCCGAATGGCGTCTCAATGATATCAGAGATTTCTTGTTCAGCGAGATTATAAGCAGCAGCTTCAAATTCTGTGACGAATGTTCCTCTCTTTTGCCATCCCAAGTCTCCACCTCTCTGAGCTGAACCAGGATCATCAGAAAATATAGAGGCCAATTCAGCAAAGTCTTCTCCGTCATTGACGATACGATCTTTTATTTTAGTCAACTTGGCCTTTGCCGCCTCTTTGTTTTCATCAGAAATCATAGTCTTAACGACGATCTCCCCGAGCTCCACCTCCGCATTGAGATAGGGTAAGCTATCACTTGGGATAGACTCAAAGTAGGCCACAACCTCCTTCGGTGTAATAGATACATCTTGTATCAGTTGGCCTTGTATACGCTGCTGTATTAGATCTTCTCGGAGAGGCTCTCTCATGACTTCTTTTTGTTCCAAAGGAGTCTTGCCATAAGTGCTGTAAAAGAGTTCTTGATTGCCTTGCATCTGCGCAAGTATAAAGTCGATTCTCCTTTGGAGTTCTATTTCCACCTCAACGTCATTGATAACTATACTGTCGAGTTTGGCTTGATCAAGAAGTAATGATTTACCGATCAATTGATCCATGATTTGGCACTGAACATCATCGCTGTAATCTGCACTCTGCGCTTTAGCATAGCTGAAGAGTTCCTGTACTTCTGAGTAAAGGATATTTTCACTTCCCACACGAGCAATCACTTTATCCAATATCAATGGTTGCTGTGCTGCAGCAGAAAATGTCGTGGCAAAGAATGCTATTATTAAAAGGGCGTATTTCATTGTGTCATTATTTTGATCTCGTCAGCTTCAAGTGCTTCTTTATATAATTCTTCTTTCTTCATTTCAAGCAACTTCAACTTTCTCTTGTGCAAGATCATTTGTTTTAGCTGAACGCGCACGAAAGGTAAGGGGGAATGATCCATTGGCGCCCTACTTTCTCGCACTTTAAGAAATATTTCTGAGTTTTCTGTCGCGATCTGTTGATATGATCCGGCTTTAGCCTGGCCTTCACTGAATTTATCAGACCACTTGTTGATATCCTTCCAGGTCAGCCACACGGTAGAATCTGATATCGCCCGAGAGGCAATACCAAAAACTTCTTCAGAATTATCATTTTTCCATTCTTTGTATAGATCCTTGAGATCAGAGACTTCATTATTTAGCTCAGCGAGCTGAACATTATATACTGATTCAGTTAGTGGAAATTGTTCCTTATTTTTCTCATAGAACGATGAGAGTTCGGCATTGCTGACAATTGTATCAAACTGTTCGGATACGATCTTACTTTCATATTCGAACTTGATTAGCTTTTTGCGATAATCTGCTACTAGTCTATCAATATTGCTGCGATCGATTGAGTATTTGGAAGCTTCCTCCATGAGGATTTGATCCTTGACCCATTGATCGATGTAGGCCTTTGCCAGAGCTACACTGTCCCTATAATTAACTGACGGATGAATGACCGTATTTAATTCGCTCATATGCAGCGAAGTTCTATAGACACTGGCTACAATAGGGTCTACAAGGCTATCTGCTTTTTCCCTTTTATTGCAAGAAGAGCATAAGATAGATGCAATGATAAATGCAGTACAGAGTCTATATGGCACCGAGGCTTAGTTTTTTATGAGACTGCGGAGAACCCTCTTATTGATATTAACATCATAGCGCTCTCTTAGGTCAGCAATCCATTCTCGCTCAAGCTGATCTTGATAGTCAGAAATGACATACCCCCGTGATTCTTTGAGGGTCTTTTTACTGGCAGGGTATACTCCTTCTACTTTCTTAAATCTTGTAATTCTAAGTCCCTGATTAATATCGGGCGTAGTAATAGTGCCTTCCTTAAATATGACTCCTTTGGCTAGGTCTGAACTCCGTTCCACAGTTGTTGCTTGGTGCATCACCAATTCTGTTGTACCTGTGTTAAAATGTTTCTTCGTTTCCTCAGGACTATTAGTCTTAGCATATGCTATAATCTGATTCAGCAAGTCCGTTTCGACTGTACGTATCGAGTATGAAGAGATGTCTGCTCGAGGCTCCCAGATATATTTATTCTGATTGAGCGAGTAGTATCTCTTTAGGCCTACAGTATCTTGGGCAGCTTTATCCCAAACTGCATTCTTTGTTATTTCAAAGAGCAGTATACCTTCTTCGTACTCTCTCAAGAGGTTCTTAAATTCCACATATCTATCCTCAAGTTGACCCTCGATATATGCTATTGCTTCATCGCCAACATAGTTTTGGAATAGCTCATTCACGGTTTCATCGATACCATTGTTTTTCCCTCTGATACGAATCTTGTTATTTTTCTTGACGTACTCCCCAAAGGTTTTGATGGTTGCTATCTGATCCGCATAGTTGAATAATGGCGTGTCATCGTACTCAGGAGTGGCCCAGTTGAAATCAAAAAATTTATTATCGAGCGGCTCTTTAAATTGATTCAGTGCATCTGCATTAAGCTTATATCCTGCTTCTTCCTGTATTTGCTTAACCACCTTTACCTTCTGAATATCAAAGCGCTCTCCCGTATTTCGACGATCTTTTATCTTGGCGGCTATTTGTTCCCTCGAGTCAGGTGATTTTTTGGAGATTCTCTTGATGATATGATATCCTGTAGACGTTTCTATTGGCGTTGTAATCTGTCCATCCTCTGTCAACTTAAAAGCAGCATCCTCAAAAGCTTGTTCATATTGACCTATGCCAATATATCCTAGATAACCTTTGGCGTTTTTGGTCTTTTCATCTTGTGACGAGGTCTTCACTACATCATCAAATAGTCCTGGATTACCATCAAGGGTATTATACATTGCGTTAATTAAGCCTAGGGGATCTTCGGTAGTCTTTCCTTTATTTTGTTTGCGTATAAGGATATGTGCCAGTTCCATCCTACCTCGTGCCGGTCTTGTCTCTTCCACCTTTACCCAGTGATATCCAAAGTCGGTTCTTATTGGACCTACATGACTTCCTGCGGGTGTGTTATACATGGCTTCTTCCAATTCTACATAACCATCAGGTAACCCCGCAGTCATATATCCTATGTCACCACCACTTGATGATGAACCCTTATCTTCTGACATGACCATGGCCACTTCTTCAAATTTGGTTCCTGCATCCAATGCTTTGTTCACTTGAGCAAGTTTATCAAGAGCAACTTTTTGGTCGGTAGTAGAAGGTCTTCTCTTTAAAGGGATTAAGATATGCTTAAGGTGTACATCGAGCTTGTTCCGCTCATAGATTTGTTCGACCATCTGGTCATTTACTTCCCGGTCTATTACATAAGAGTCTGCCAGTTGTCGTCTGTATCCTGCGAGTTCAGCCTTATAAGATTCAGCTTGATTCATGCCGAGTTCCTTGGCTTGATGAACTTTTAATTTGAAATTAGAATACAGCTCGAGGTACTCCTCCAGACTTTCTTTGTCATAAAGTGCACGATCACGATTGTTTTTCTCATAGATATAAGTGAACTCCGACACTGTGACCTTATCGTCACCTACCGTAAATAATACTTTATCATCTTGAGCAAGGCCTGACGCACAAAAGAATAATACCAATAGCAATCCTAAAAAGCTATTCTTCATTTTTAATATTTCGCTTTCAAAGTAATAGTCTGATACATAAAACGCCATTTTGAGGTTTATTCATACATCGAGTAGGCTACAAATCAAATCCGATGTCTTTGCGGTAATTTTTTTTCTCAAAATTGATTTTATCAATAGATCGTAGGCTTTTCTCTACTGCTTCATTAATACTGGCACTTGTCGATGTAATTGCAAGTACTCTTCCCCCATTGGTTACGACATCAACAGCAGTATCTTCTTGTTTAGTTCCTGAGTGATATACGATAGAATCAGTGACCTCATCTAAGCCTGATATAGGATATCCTTTGTGATATTGGGCTGGATATCCTCCTGATACCATCACTACTGTAGTTGTGTATCCATCAGTCTTGTCTATGCTAGTCTCATGGAGCTTTTGGGTTCTCAAAGATTCGAATAATTCCAATAAATCATTATTCAATCGAGGCATCACCACCTCTGTCTCTGGATCACCCATGCGACAGTTATACTCTATGACATATGGCTCTTTATCAACCATGATAAGCCCAAAGAATATGAAGCCGTGATATTTAATGTTTCTTTTCTGTAGACCCCTTAGTGTAGGTATGATAATCTTGTTCTTAACCTTAGACATTAATTCTTGATCGACAAATGGGACTGGACTAACCGCTCCCATGCCGCCGGTATTGGGGCCGGTATCGCCCTCGCCAATGCGTTTGTAGTCTTTAGCTATCGGCAGAAGCGCATAATATTGCCCATCTGTCAATACGAACACTGAAAACTCGATGCCATCTAAGAAT
>CAZDHV010000159.1:0-7104 GCA_964505335.1 uncultured Saprospiraceae bacterium
AATTTCTATTCACAACACAAATATACTTATTAGAAAAATTCTAATATGAACAGATGCCATAGGATCTCAGTCGATTTACAATAATTCAACATTCTCGAACCCCATTAGTCCTATTTGCGTCATAGCATATCAAATTGCCATGATAAAGATATCGGTCTCAATAGTTTAACATGGTTTATTTTTTGATTGATTCATAAGCTGTCGCTTGAGGAATTTTTTATTTGGCTAATGTCGTCTGAGTCTTATATTCGGCAGTCAATGCAAAGTTCAGCTCAACAATTTGATACAACCAACAGATTGAATATCCTCCATACTGCGGATTGGCACATCGGCAAAGTGCTTCATAAGCATTCCCTGCGTGATGAATTGCTCCTGTTTTTTGATTGGCTTCTCGATGTATTGAAGACCCGACGGATTGATATACTCCTTGTATCAGGAGACATATTTGACCTTGCCAATCCAGCAGTTGAAGATCGAAAAATTTATTATCGTTTCCTTACGAAACTAATTCAGCTGGATATAAAGGTCATTATAACCGGCGGCAATCATGATGCCATAGGCGTACTCAATGCCCCACAGACAATCCTTGATCAATTGAGTATAATTGTAATAGGAGGCGCTGAAGAAGAGATTGAAAAAGAGATCGCTCCTATCAAGAATAAAGACGGAGTCATTGAACTGGTGATTGCGGCAGTACCATTTCTCAGAGATAAGGATCTTCGCTCTAAGGAAATAGACTCACAATTCAAAAACAGAGCTGAAGCGGTGCGAGAGGGCATTAAAAATCACTATGCTCGATTAGCAGAGATATGCGAACAGAAATACCCTGATTTACCAACCATAGCTATGGGGCACTTGTATGCTAAGGGAGTATTGCCCAGTGACAGCGAGCGCGATATACATGTCGGCAATGCAGCGGCAGTGGACTCTTCGATTTTTTCGAGCACCTTCAACTATGTCGCTCTGGGTCATATCCATCGACCCCAAATCATCAATAAAAATAATTTTATCAGGTATTCTGGCTCTCCTATTGCGCTGAGTTTCTCAGAGAAGTCAGATGATAAGTCTGTTGTCATTATTTCAGTCGAAGATCGTAAAATAGCCACTTCACCTGAAGTAGTCCCCGTACCTAAATTTAGATCTCTGACCAAATTCTCTGGAGATCTCAAGACGGTCACTACCCTTTTGGCCGAATTCAAGCCGGACTATCCATTGACTTCATTTGTAGAAATAGAAATCACGGAGGACAAGTATAGCGACATCACATTAAGTGCCGTAGATGAACTAGTGGCGCAGTACAATGACGATTCTCTATTTGTCATCCTGAAGGCACGAACCACATTCACAGAGAGGACAATCGATACGGCCACATTATTTAAAGAAGGAGAACATATTGAGGACATGCAAGCCATAGATGTGTTCCAAAAGATGATGAATCATCAAGAAGTCAACGATGCACAACAGATAATTTTAAAAGAAGCATTTTTAGAACTTTTGGACTCCGTAACTCAATCTGAGGTGGAATGAAAATAATTGAGCTCCACTTCACTAATATCAATAACCTTAAAGGTGAGCACCGAATCTCATTTGACCAAGTGCCTCTATCTACTGCGAGCATATTTGCCATTGTAGGACCCACAGGCTCCGGTAAGTCGACCATCTTGGATGTGATTACGCTTGCACTATTTAATCGCATCCCTAGGTTTAACAAGGCTATTTCAAAAAACGAAATCACTAAAGAAGCTTCCGTTCTAACTCATCATACTAAGCAAGCTCAGGCCTCAATAGAATACGAAATCAAAGGCCTCCGATACAAGTCAGTCTGGTCAATAGCGACTAACAGAAATGACAAGTTGAAGGATTACGAAATGACATTTTATAATCCGGATGGTTCTGTTGCTGATATCAAAAAAAGCGAAGTTCCTCTTAAAAATGAAGAAATCATTGGCCTCAAGTATGATCAATTTGTCAAAGCCATATTACTCTCTCAGGGCGAGTTCGCAAAATTCCTGAAGGCCGATAAAAATGTGCGTGGAGCATTGTTGGAAAACTTGACAGGTACGACCATCTACAGAAAACTCGGCTCCAAGGCCTATGAGAAGTTCAAGAAAGTCAAAGACATACTACAAAAAGAAAAGGACCTACTCGGAGAGAATACCATACTGAATGAAGAACAAAGAAAGCAATTAGAAGAGGAGCTTGACGCCGCTCAAAAGGATAAGTCATCGATAGATCAAGAACTGCTAAAGTTCACCAAGTTGTTGCAGATCAAGGCTGACAAAAACAAGATTTACGCACTACTTGCTACCAAGAAAAACGAACAGTTAGAACTTCAAAAAACAACCCAGGCTTTTCAAAAAGAACAGACCCAATTGTCCGTGCATCATAAACTAAGCCATCTGCAAGGTCCACTGGCAACCTATAATGATGCTGTGCGCAATGCAGCACAGAGTAAAAAAAACTTGTCCGAATATAAGTTGGATGTGGAGCGAACCAACAAGCAATTGCAGTCTACGATTGTGGAGATGGCGAGGATAACTCAGCAACAGGTAGTCCAATCCAATTTCAAAAAAGTTATGAGCGCATTTGAGAGCGAAATAGTAAAGCTCGATAATGAAATAACCCATCTAAAACAAAAAGGTGAAGAAACTCGGACAAGAATAAACAATCAGAAGACAGATTACCTCCTATCCTTAGAGGATAGGATTGCTCCTTACAAGGCCATTGAGTCCCTTAAGCTACGAGGCACGGTGCTTAGAAAGGTCATCGAAGACTCCAAGGTGAATACCAAGAAGTCCCCTGTTGAGCTCAAGAAAATACAAGCTAAAGAGCAAGAGCAGCTGGATCGATTGAGGATTATTGAAAACCATGTAGAAACAATAGAGGGCATTAAACTTAAAGTTGCCGAGGAGCATAAGAAACTCGAGGTCTACAAAGGAATTAAGAGTTCTAATGAACCACTCATCCAAAAGACATTAACGATACTGGAAACAACCAAGAATCAAATTGAACTGCTACGAAAACAAAAAGAAGATGCGCTGAAGATTGCAGAATTAGAAGAGCTAAGGGAGAACTTGCAATCTGGTGAGGCTTGCCCATTATGCGGTTCTCTTGAGCATCCATACACCATCCATCTACCATCGAATCAGCAAAACAAAATCGTCCAACAGATACAAGAAGCAGAACGCAGAGTGCTGACTCATCAAGAAGAGCTGACTGGCTACAAGAACAAGCTGGAAAAAAGTAAGACCGCTATAAATATAACCCTCAGGACCATTAGCGATGCACAAGAACTATTGAAGCAAGAGCACAACACTTGTCAAAAGCTAATGTCGCAGGTCGGCGAGAAAGTCGTTTTGGATGTCAAACAAGTAGCTCAATTGATCCAAGTAAAAACTACCAAATTTCAAAAGGAGGCAGCGGCTATAGATGCCATTGTGGAAATTGCGCAAAATAAAAACCTAACAGCACAATATGAGGAATTGGGGGTCAATATCGTCAAGTATCTCAACGTCAGAAAAGAGCGCAATGAAAAGTATCAAGGCTCTGACATCAATGCCGTGATGAATAAGTTGCAGGACTCCTTTGAAGGCCATAAAGCAGAGATCACAAAACTAACAACCGTAATAGAAAAGGAATCCGACTCACTTCAAAGAGATGAACATCTGGTCGAGTCAATTAGAAAAGAATTAGAGCCAAAGATTGTCAAGCTTGGATTTAGCAATTTGACGGAGATCAGTGCTAACCTCCTTGACGAGTCGACGCTACAAGAGCTGACCCAAAAGCAAGATGCTTTAAAAGAAAGAACGATCAGAATTAGTACTGAAATCAACAACTATAATAAAGAGCTTGAAGCTAGAGAGAAAGAAGACTTAGATCCCGCTACCTCATTGGCGGCCTTAGAGGAGATCATTAATGGCAAAAACAACCAAGCCGCAGAGTTCAATAAGCTTGCCATCACCAATCAGGAAAAACTGAAAAGAGATAATGAGGATCAAGAGAAGATTAAAGCAAGAGAGAAAAAGATCAATGAGCTCAACCAAGAATTTGACAAGTGGTCACTACTTAATCAGATGATCGGCGATGCCACCGGAAACAAATTTGCCAATTTTGCACAAGGATTGACCCTTAAGAATCTGCTGGTCTATGCCAATCAGAGACTGCGAAATCTATCGGATAGATATCAACTCACCATGCCCAAGGAAGAAGGCTCCCTCCTCGTGATAGACAATTATCAAGGTGACTCAATTAGGTCTATAAAGACTCTTTCTGGAGGTGAGACCTTTTTAATCAGTCTGGCCCTTGCCTTAAGCCTCTCCGATATGGCCTCTAAAAATGTTGCGTTGGGCTGTCTATTTATAGATGAAGGGTTTGGCACTCTGGACTCGGACACCTTGGAGTTAGCTATGACTACCCTAGAAACCTTACAATCAGAAAGTCAAAAAGCCGTCGGTGTCATCTCGCATGTCGAAGCACTCAAAGAACGAATCGATGTCCAAATCAAATTAAAAATGAATGCTCAAGGCCATAGTGAAATCGAGGTTCATGGGTAGCTGATAAATCGATTGATATTTTTTGTTGCCTGGACAGTAAAGCGTATTAACTCAATATTTCACAGTGAGGCAATGCACTTCTCGCTTCTTCTGGTATCAACAGTGGAACCATAGTACATACACCACAATGTCATAATTCCCAATTAGTCACTACACACCTCGTCACTTTGTTAATTCCCTTTCTCACTATTTCATATATACATAACATCAATTAAATTTGATATAGCTCGATTAATTTGTTAGTGAAACGATCAAATCTCAACATGGTTGCAAATCTACTGCTCTGTACAGCACGGTATTGTCAGGTTCAGTTTGGGTCAGGTATAGATACAGAAATTGACTCCTTTTGTGTATCAGCTAAGATGAAGATCAAAGGTCTTGCGGGCTTAAACTATTGGAGCTCGGGCGTGTCAGGTGCTGGAGGTGAGCTTGGGATAAATATTGGAGGAAATCTCTCTTTTCCCATAAACGATGACTACTACTATATTGAACCGCGCATCACATTAATTAGCAATGCTGCCTCCTTCGTCGGAATAGGTACTTATTTTTGACCTGCTAAAAGATTATATATGCATATGCTATCAGAACATATGACGAACCCATTTAAATTCTTTCATGATGAGATTGCTTATCCCGGTTCTTTTGTGCTTGATAAGTTGTACGCCTAAACCGCAAACCACAGCTATGAGTAAAGTAAAGTCCAATTTAGATATTCAAGGGCATCGTGGATGTCGAGGCCTCATGCCCGAAAACACCCTGCCAGCATTTCAAAAAGCCCTTGAACTCGGAGTAACAACCCTGGAGATGGATTTAGTGATTTCTAAAGATCATCAAGTCGTCGTGTCCCATGAGCCATTCTTCAGAGCAGGAATCGCCCTTGACCCCAAGGGTAACTCAATCACTGAGGACAACGAAATGTCCCATAACATTTACGAACTTGATTATGCACAGGTAAAAGAATATACAGTTGGCACGCTCCCCGATTCCAATCATCTGAACCGTATAGATATCAAAACTATTAAACCATTATTTTCTGAAGTGGTCTCCTTGACTAAGGCGTATTGCGCTAAGCACGAAAAGGAGTTACCATACTTCAATATTGAAATTAAGAGCGAAATAGAACACGATGAAGTCTATCATCCAAGTATCAAGACGTTTACTCAGCTCGTGATTGATGAAGTGAAGAAAGCGGACATTCAGTCCAAGACTTGTATCCAATCTTTTGATCTAAGAGCACTACAATTGACTAAGTCCATAGCGCCAACCATCACCACTGCCCTCCTCATCATGAATAGAAAAACCCCAGAGGAAAATGTGGCAGATCTAAAGTTTACTCCTGACATCTATAGTTGCTACTATAAACTCGTCGACGAACATCTCATCGATTACTGCTCATCCAAGCATATCAAAGTAATCCCTTGGACTGTCAACACTGAAGAAGACATGAAGGCGATGATTGAAATGGGTGTGGATGGTGTGATTTCTGATTATCCAGATCTACTGATAGAAACTTACGCTGCCTATGCCACTCATTAGTGGAGATGACTTCAAACCAGTGGTTAATAGGTTTAAGAATGGACATTACAACACCTTTATTCCTGCCCTGTTTTACAAAAATCCTAAGGTCAACTATAGTCGTACAAGGATAGAGACCCCAGATGATGACTTTGTAGACATTGACAGTTCATCCGTCGGCTCTAACAAAGCTGTCGTGATCTTACATGGTCTTGAAGGATCAAGCGATTCTGGTTACGTGTTACACTTCACAGACTACTACAATAAGCAAGGTTATGATGTAATCTGCCCCAACTATCGAGGATGCAGCGGTGAGCTTAATAATCAACTTCGCATGTACAATAGTGGCACTACCGAAGATGTCCATCAGGTTGTTGAACAAACAGCTTCATCATATGACACTGTGGACATCATTGGCTTTAGCTTAGGCGGCAACCTAGTACTTAAATACTTAGGAGAGCAAGCATATGATATCCCAGAGAATGTGGGCAAAGGCATAGCAATCTCTGCGCCTATAGATCTGTATAACTCATCTCTCGAGTTACTGCGTCCTCAAAATTTCGCCTATCAGATACGGTTTGTTATATCTCTATGGTCAAAAGCTATCGCCAAGCAGCGGCAATTCCCGGATGAGCTAAAAGTCTCATTGTGGAAGATGTGGAATCTCTATCGATTTGATGAGCACTTTACTGCGCCCTTATTTGGATATAAGGATGCCAAAGACTATTACGATCAAAACTCCAGTCTACAATTTTTGGAAACGTTAGAGCGTCCAGCACTACTGATCAACTCTTACGATGACCCATTTTTAGGAGATAACTGCTACCCTACTCAACTCGCCTCACAGAGTAAACTGTTCTATCTGATCGCCACTCAATATGGTGGGCATGTAGGCTTTGCAAAAGATGGTTCTGATCGAAATTGGTTCAAAGAGAAAAGTCTCTCTTTTCTGAGTTCAAAAGAATTTGCCTAATCGGGCCAATCAGTTCGGTTAATTAGCGATTTTTGCATGCTATTAACAACTATAGTCATCTCA
>CAZDHV010000160.1:0-7072 GCA_964505335.1 uncultured Saprospiraceae bacterium
GGTTACCCAGTTGGCATAGGTTCTGAAGGGTAAGAACGTGTGCTTAGGCTCCTTATTAAGGGTGATGAAATATATAAACGAGACCAGTGCTATGACGAAGAGGCTCATTGTGTCCCCTAAGCTTAGCGATACTAGGGCTCCAACTACGATCACCAATGCATGGATGACATCCCATCCAGAATCCTCCAGAAACAGATTGTTGAATTCCTTTACTTGAACCATTCCTCCATGTCTAAGCCATTAGGAAAGGCGTCATATTCACGTCCACCATCAGAATAACAGCGTGCCATCGCAATCATCAGATGTGAGAAGAATCCAGCATGAGTAAATTCGAAATCGCCTGGTTGTATACCAGTCATGTTCGGTTGAAAGCCAAATGATAAAAACTGATCTATCAATTTTTTATCTCTGCTGATGACATGGATCGGGGCGTCCCAACCTATTTCTTTTTTAGTAATCAAGCCAGGTTGGTGATCTCCGAAAAGCACATAGATCGTATCTGCATCCTCCTTAGAGTTGATATAATCCGTCACCGCATTGAGCTGATACTGCATAGCTTGTGAGTATCGTTCTTTCACACCGAGTCTCGGATCAACTTCATTATCGGCAGTGTACTGCGCATCTTCAAGTGGATGGTCGACTATGGTCTTAGGACTATGAAATGGCGTATGACTATTAAGCGTGCTGAAGAACATAAAATATGGGGCAAGACGCTCCTTAGTCATGATATCTGAGATGCGATAAAAAGAATATTGATCGGGAGGTACGCTACCTACGCCAAGAAACTTGAATCGATGGCCGGTATAGTCCATGTACTCTGCATCTATGAGTTTATCATATTGATAGTGCTTCTTTACAGACGTCCAGTCTATCTCATCACGATAACCGCCAATGGCATTAGCAAGTATGTTGGTATAGCCTTCCTTTGCGGTAAAGTGGAAGAGCGATCGATAATCGTCAAAGTTGGATTCAGTCTTAAAAAAGAGATTATACAGATGAATGTTCTCGATGTTGATCCCGTAGCACATGCTTGCATGACTGAGCCAACTACCCCCTGCAAAAGCAGGTGGTATTGAGTAAGTCGAGGCCACATGATAACCCTGCTGTTTTAGCTCGGTTAATTTGAGTTCAGCAAGCGGTTTGAATATAGGTTTAAGCTCTTCATCTTCAAATACAATTGAGCCGTAAGACTCCACACTGATCATCTCGATATTAGGGGTGTGATTCAGCTTTAAGTCTTCATATTGATCAAATGCTGTGAAGAATGTTGAGGGCTTCTCTAATACAGCGCTATATTTTAATGTGCGGGTATAGTTGATACCTAAGTATAATAGCGGACTCAACACGGTTCGTTGATGCCACATATTGTACTCCATGCCTGGCTTAAACAAGCCTAATGCTGCCAGACCTACTAAACCTCCGCCAATGAGATATCCATTGGGCTCCAGACTCATCAGATAGGCACTGAACAAATACATGCCGTAAAACATGAGGCCTACTAACAGGAATAATCCTAGGAACAAAAGATATTTCCAGGATTTCAGAATAGTCAATCCTGTTCCCATAAACTTCAGATCGGCGATAATAATAGGTGTATGCTCAAAGAAATATAGCATCACTCCTGAATAGATGATGATGATCCAGGTAACGACAGCCAATATAGACAGTATAGTAGCTGCCATGGGGCTCGTGAAGCCCAATAGCATGAATGCGAAGAGCATTGCGGCATAATCCATGTTGATCCTAAAGGGATCACTGGAGAACTTAATAAATGGCATTTTCAGTTTCTGCTTAGTCGTGGTGGTAGTATCTACCAGAAACTGAAAGGGGTTAGGTTGATTCCTAACATTGAAGAGATAGAATGGTAAGAAGAATACCACGTTAATCACTCCAAACAATATCATAAATTCGACAGTACCACTCATGATTGGACTATTGCTCTATACTACGAGGATGCTTATCCTTCATAGCTGGCCCATGCATCATGAGTCTCGCCGAGTTCGATGCTTATGCGACCATTAAAAAAGCCAGCAACTTCTTCTTTTATCTTGTCATGGATATATCTGGCGATGAACTCTGTAGTCGTCAGATGCCCTTTGAAAATTTCTAAGTCATCGAGGTTCTGATATTTCAGAGGCTCTAGGATTTTAGCGGTGATATCGTGTGCCTTTCCTATATCGATCACGACATTATGCTCATCCAGTTGCTCACTCTTGAATATTACATCTACTACATAAGTGGCACCATGCAGATTTTGGGCGGGGCCAAAGAATGGATGTGGCAGAGAGTGTGCGATCATGATCGACTTTCTAATCTTTACGCTGTACATATCAATTGTATTTTATAATCCAAATGATGCCATTGGGAAGCTTATCATTTCTTAGATCACTGTAGAATGAAGGACTATTATCAAACGCTACAAAGTCTGCTATAAGCTTGTCAAAAGACTCATCCAATAGGACTGCTTCTGCGAGCTGTTTTCGACTGAGATAAGTAGTATCAACTGGAGCTAGCGGTGAGATCTTCGAGACCTGACTACTTATTAGCTTAAGCCTCTTATAGTGAAAATTATCTCCAAGGCTCAGATTGATTTTCGTATTACCATACCAACTTAACTCGATTACTCGACCTTCAGGATTCAGGTGATCGATGCAATACTGCAATCCTTCTTGTTTTGCCGAGGTGTTAAAGATGACATCATAATTCACCTGATCAGCTGCATCAACGACTTTAAAACCAAGCTCCTCGGCTTTCTCTTGGCGCCAAGCATTGGGTTCTATGATGGAGACCTCCTGATAACCAAAATGACGCAATGTCAATGATAATAGAGAGCCTATATTGCCATAGCCACAAATAGCTATTGCGTCATCTGGTTCTAGACCGGCATCCCAGATGGCGTTGATGGTAGTTTCTATATTGCTGATTAGTGTAGCTCGATAGAGCGGGATATCCTGCTGTAAGGGATATGCATCTTTAGAGTTTACAATTATAGTTCCTTGATGTGGATGCATAACATGATAGGAGCGCTCTTTGGAACTGGCAATAGTTGAATATCCATACTTTATAGGATAGTCAAAGCTACCACTCATATATGGAACACTCATACTCTCATATAAGGATTGCGGGACCTTGCCTGTACTGACTAACTTTTCGGTTCCAGTAGAGATGAGTGAATACTGCGTCGCCAGCGTCAGATGTTCGCGCTGAGTTTCTTGCCTTTCAATCTCTTTACTGATGATCTCAGACTTCACATTGTTTATATGCCATAAGGACTTTGCAATCATGCTGGTCTCGCTGTTATCATCTGAGTATCACCGATGGAGTGCCAGACGTGATTAGTAAGACTTTGTCCATCGCCTATGCTATTGATATTGTTGAGATTGATGCAACTCTTCCCACTACCTAAGATCAGTGGTGCCATATGAAACTGTACGATGTCAATAGACTTGTTTCTTAGAAAGGTACTGGCGGTTTGAGGCCCTCCTTCTATAAGGATAGACTTGATGCCTTCATCTTTCAGTTGGTCAAGAAGATGAACGATCTTTTCAGCTTCATCCGAGCCGTCATAATAGAGGACTTTAGTGAAGGCGCTATGGTTTGCTATATTGTCATATTCCTTATCTCTAAGTAAGTATGTTTTGGCCTTCGGTGTAATCGTAAGCGATTCAAAATCCTCAGTATGATTACTTAATATCAATCTAATAGGGTTATTACCTTTTACCAACCTAACGGTGAGAGTAGGATTATCGGTCAGGACAGTTTTTGCGCCTACCATGATTGCGTCTACTAATGCTCGTAGTCGATGAGCATGTATTAAGTTTTCTTCGTTGCCGATCCATTTAGAGTCTCCATCGATAGTAGCCACTTTTCCGTCTATGCTGCAGGCCATATGAAGTAAGACGAAAGGGACTTCCTTGGTGAATAAATCAATCAGGCAAAGTGGCCAGTATAGGGATAGAAATTTTGACACCTCAGGATCTAATGTATCCGTAACGTACATTAAGCAATTGTCAAAAGGTAACTTATGAACATGCCATTCACTGCCTAAGGCAATATCGTCGACATCCTTAGAAAGAATAATGGCGCTTGATTCAGTGAGGTGTAGTTTGTGCAGCTCGGTATATAACTTAAATTGACCTGCGTGATAACTGCATGCTATCACGTTAACAGGACTGTCTTTTAAACGATCTCTCAGGGCTATGAGTCCTTCCCAGAGTTGGTCGATGGTTGTCATACTTGCTCTAATAAATGTCCGAATACCTCCTTCTTGGTATGTAGATACTTATAATTAGTATCATTTGGTGTGATCTCAAGAGGTATTCTTCGGATCACTCTTATGTTACTCTCATCAAATGCTGAGACTTTCTCTGGATTATTAGTTAAGAGGTTGACCTTTTGAATGCCGTAATAATCTAATATCTGGATGGCTACATCGTAGTTTCTTTCATCTAATCCGAATCCGAGATGTTCATTAGCCTGAGCAGTATCCAAACCTCTATCTTGCTCTACATAAGCTTTTAGCTTATTGATGATTCCAATTCCGCGACCTTCTTGTCTGAGATAGATCACCATTCCTTCATGGGCCTGGATATATTCCAAAGAAGCTTTGAGCTGCTCACCGCACTCACATCGTTGCGAACCAAACAAATCACCAGTTATGCACTCTGAGTGAATACGGACATTGGCTACATTCCAATTAGCTGGCTTCCCATGGCTCAATACCAAATGTGGCATTCGATCATCTTGATCACTCGAAAAGGCAGTCATCAGAAAGTCCCCATGCTGCGTGGGAATAATGACTTTGCTCTGCTCTCGTTGTATCGAACGTTTCATATCAGACCTCTTTATTGCAAACATATTAATGCTGAGTTTGTGTTTATGTTTGAATTACGCTTATAACCTTACCAAAGGTTGCTTCTAAAGACATAAATACGCCTCAAAGTTTATTTTTTGGTTAAGCTTTAGGATAAGAGAAATGGTAAATGACCTTAAGAGGTCTAAAGTTAAAAATAAATAACGCTCAGGTTTGCAGGTAGTTGCACCTCAATGAAGTATTGGCTATAGAGACTGAAGATTGGTTAATTACCTTGCTCAGATGCGATCAATTTTAGTAAACCCGGCAGGACTGATAAGGTCGTGCCGTCTCGTGACTGCTGTCGACTATTTTTTACAGACTCTATATACCTTAGGTCATTAGCACTCAAGTCACGTCCTGAACTTAGGACAGCATACATTTTAGAGAGATCCGATAACACCAGTGCATGATACTCTATACCCCTTAAGTCAGGATGATCGATAATCAGGGATTTTAGTTGATCGTACATACCAGACCAATTCGCAATATGCCTGATGATCTTAGACCTGTTCTCGTCCGAAGGATTATCCAATTGTTGGCTAACCAGCTTATTAAATTCGTAGCCATCTATCGACTCGGCCTGAACAATATCTGCAACTCTGGTCATAGCCGTATTAATAGTATGATTGGGATGTGATTGCCATCGGTTATAGTATTTCACCTCTTCCAGTAAATTTAAGAAGGAGAATAAGCTGCGCAGTTGATCAGGGTCACTTGTCCACTTAGACAAGGTCGATAGTACATTATCATCGTCAATGGCATCGATCTCACTTAGTATGGCCGTGGTATGTGATACTCTCCTATATAGATCTTCAGTATCAGTAGTATGACTCTTAGGGCTCCAGAGCTTTTCTGCTACTGCTAATGTACGGGGCCAAATCCTTGAGTTCACATTAGTCTCATCGACCCACTCAGACCACATAGCGGCTTCGCCACCGAGGATCATGTCGAGTTGATCTGACCTTGGTGCTGGCGGTTTGTGAAACTTGGGGAGCACCATGCCATCGACCATGTCATGTCCACCAACCTTAGAGCCAGTGATTGGAATGCCAACAAACGATAAGTTAATCGATCCATTTAGTTGCTTATCAGAGGCCTCAAGTTCTACATTGAGCGGTCCCGCAGCATTAGTAAATGAGAAGTTCATTGCATTGTCCTCCCAGTCGATCTCATTGATAATGTGTTGCTGGCCCATCATATTGAGGATTCCTCTCGAATTCTCCTTTGAACCGAATAGAAACATCATACTTCCCTGGTTGACAAGATCACTCGGCGAACTCAATTCATAGGCACTCCAGTTATCCCTGTCGATTTCGATGTTCATATAATCGGGTTGATCTGATGGATCTACCTCATATAATTCTGACATGGGTAATTTGTGATCGAGATACCAACCATGAGATAGTATCGCAGGGCTATTGAGCGATATAGCGCTGAAGACAGCATCTTTACTACGCCAAGCTTGGGTCGTCGTCCCCGATTTAGCAAGCTCAGGACGAATTGCCTCATCCCAAGCGATCATTTTTTTCTTCGCTCTGAACATGATATCAGACATGCGCAGGTTAAAATACGTCTGCAGATCATTGTAGGAGTTGAGACCTTTGTCATCCATGAATTGAGTAATCTCATCACTTTGTTGCCATTCTGTCGGGATGACCTCATCACTGCCGATGTGTATATAGCGATCGGGAAATAACGCTGTCATCTCCTTAATGAATGATGCCAGAAATAAGTAGACATCCTGGTTCGTAGGATCTATCGCATCAGAGAAAACTCCATAGCTCTTTTTAAGATTATAAGTATCTGAAACACCATATTCTGGATAGGCCGTGAGCCATCCAGAGGCATGACCGGGCATGTCAAATTCTGGTACAATTCTGATCCCTCGGTCAGCAGCGTATTGGATCAATTCCTTCATTTCGGCCTGTGTATAGTATTGTCCACCAGAGCCCAATTCATGTAGCTTGGGATAGGTCTTGGACTCTATTCTAAATCCTTGATTATCGGTGAGATGAAGATGGAGAACATTCATCTTGGCAATAGCCATGGCATCTATATTTTGGTAAAGTATCTCAAGAGGCATGAAGTGCCTGCTGACATCGATCATTAAGCCTCTCCAACTATACCTGGGATTATCGTGTATTCTCGACCTCGGAATAGTATACTTATTGTTTTGGTTAGAGATGAGCTGTTTGAGCGTCTGTAAGCCCCGTTCGA
>CAZDHV010000161.1:0-7035 GCA_964505335.1 uncultured Saprospiraceae bacterium
TAGATAATGTCATTGCAGAAATTCCTAATAACTACCCTACTACCGATCATCAGTTGGGATGTTATTATCAAGAATATAGTATCGCCAACGAGGACTATGGGCATATGCTCGAAGCCTATATGACTATAGAAGATCAGGGCTATACCAAGAAGAACAGAATTGCACGAACTGAGGACGACTATGAGTATTTATATGCACCACATAAAATAAAGGTGCAACAGCTCAGAAGAACTGATGACAATCGACATCTGCTTATCAATCAATACAGGAAATTTTCGGAGATGACAATCCAAAATGTTCTTAGAAAAAACATGCTTTATAACAAAGCCTTTGGGTATATGGGCTATTCGAAAAATCAGAGCATTGAAGACTATTCTAATAGTATAACCGCAATGAGAAACGACACATCTTCTTGGGTAAAGATTTACAATAAGGGCTATACGATTAACGGAACTGATACACTTATAAATATCGGTTTCGACGAGTTTCCATTCTACACCAAGAATGATAGCATTCAAGGAAACCCACAATTTTATTTTATAACAACATCTTGGGTCATAAACCTGTCTGATTACGCCTTATTGCAGGTTATCACACAACCATCAGAGTTTCTGCGCACTGAAATGCAAAAAGATGACAAAGCAGGGTTTCAGCACTACAGCGAAATTCGATATAGGAAGATTGGTGAAACTTATGTTCCCTTTCTAATAGCACTCGACAGAGGATTTGATTTCATGGGCAATACGCAATCTGACTTCGTCAGTAGGAAACTGATTGTTCAAGAGGTCAATTTAGGATCAAAGAAGAGTTTCGAAAAAGGAGGGAAGAAGGTGCCCCGAGACAAGAACCTAAGAGAACTCAAGTTTAACTACGACGAGGAGTTTTGGAGCAACATCAAGGTTCCACAATTAGCGGCTCCATTAGATGCTGTCAAGGCAGAACTGAATCGATACAAAAACATCCAACAACAATATCGAGATAATCAGAAGATTAGGTAGCCCTCAAAATATACTCGTCCAAAAATCGGTTGTCCCCCTTAGTCTATAGCACTACCTTGTGTTCAATAAATTAATATGCCTCTGTGCTTGTAGAAAATCCGCACACAATCGATGAATACTATGATGCCTTAGTAAATAAGGACTCACAGTACACAGGGATATTTTTTGTAGGAGTAAAGACCACGTCAATCTTCTGTATTGCCACCTGTCGAGCACGAAAGCCACTTAAGAAGAATGTCGAATTCTACACGACCTTCAAGGATGCCTTAGATCATGGATACCGTCCCTGTAAAATCTGTCAGCCTACACAGAACGCTAATGAAAGCCCTGATTATGTCAAGCAAGCCATAGCCATGGCTCAGTCCAACCTAAAGAAAAAGGTTAAGGATTGGGAGCTCAGACAGGCAGGTATATCACCTGAGCGAGTGAGGCGATGGTTCAAAAAAAACTATGGTATGACCTTTCAAGCATATCAACGGATGCATCGCATTAATCATGCGATGATCGAGCTAAAGGGAGGAAAATCAGCTACTGAAACAGCTTTTGCAACAGGTTATGAGTCATTGAGTGGATTTGGATATACATTTAAGAAGATTATGGGAAACTCGCCAGATAACAGCACTGACAGCAATGTGATCTTAATGGATCGATTCACTACTCCATTGGGACCGATGTATATCTGTGCTACAGATAAAGGAGTTTGCTTATTAGAGTTTGTCGATCGTAGGATGCTCGAAACGGAATTCAAAGATCTTCAACGGATCTTAAACGCCAAGATCATCACTGGCAGAAACCAGTATATGGATGCAATGATAGAGCAGGTCACAGCGTATTTTGATGGGACGAGAAAAGAGTTTACCGTTCCGTTGCACACCCCAGGATCAGAATTCCAACAGCACGTATGGAGCAGTCTCCATGACATACCGTACGGCAAGACCGCTAGCTATCAAGATCAGGCCATCAAGATGGACAAACCTAAAGCGATCAGAGCCATTGCATCAGCTAATGGCATGAATCGAATAGCTGTTGTCGTGCCTTGTCACAGGGTAATAGGAAAAGATGGCGCTTTAAGAGGTTACGCTGGCGGATTAGAACGGAAGAGATGGTTGCTTAATCATGAGCGTGATCATTCTGATCATCAAGACGAAGTTGGTCAGACACCTACATTGTTTTAGCCCAGAGATTAAGCTTCGACTGCTTCTTCAATCAGCTCTACGTCATCCATCTCAAGATCTACAATATCGATTACATCCTCTTCTTCTTTCTTACTTGCTTCGTAGGCCTCTTTGAAGTTAGTCTTTAAAATTCCACTTTCGTTGTAAGCCTCATCTTCTAAGATGATCTTGTTAGCTTCTTCCAGCGTCATTTTCACCATGTAGTACTTCTCTTCACCTTCATAAGGCAGTGCGCTGACAAATTTCTTCTTGTGATTCTTGAATCTTATGAGGTATTTTTCGAATCCCCTCGGGTAGGTAAGCTTGATCTGCTGCTGTATTGCTGCATCAAGTTTAAAGTAAGACGTCATGACTCGTGGCTTGGACATGGGAATTAGTTGTTTCGTTTTTATATATTAATTCTATTGCTAATATGACAAATAAATAACCATTTAGATAACATATATAAATATTTTAACATTTGTTCTGCAAATGTCTTCACTTTTATGACACCTATAGCTATCATTTACCCTCATTAGGCAAAATCGAAGTTCAGATACATATATAGGATATACTTATTCATCTTTATTAAATATGTAGATTTGGCACTAAATCTACGACCGCTTGAGTAAGTCCAAATCAAAGAAGGTAACCCCCTTGATGAAACAGTACTTTGAAATGAAAGCAAAGCATAAGGACGCATTGCTTTTATTCAGAGTGGGTGATTTCTACGAGACCTTTGGAGAAGATGCCGTTAAGGCTTCTCAAGTCTTGGGAATTGTATTGACAGCTCGCAATAATGGAGGTTCCAATATTGAACTTGCTGGATTTCCGTACCATTCTCTCGACGTTTACTTACCTCGATTAGTAAAAGGAGGCTATCGTGTTGCAATCTGTGAGCAACTCGAGAAACCCAGTAAAGAGAAAAAAATCGTCCGTAGAGGTGTTACCGATGTAGTCACGCCTGGACTAGGTACCAGCGACAATCTACTCGAGCAAAAAGAAAACAACTTCCTCGCAGCAGTACATTTCAACAATGACCGAACATTAGGCCTGGCGATGCTCGATCTATCGACCGGCGAATTTATAGTCTATCAAGGCCTCGCTGCTGAAATCCAAAAACTCCTAGGCACCTATCTCCCCAAGGAAGTTATTTATAGCAAGGATAGAAAGGAAGAGTTCGCAGACCTTACTCACGATGCCTATTATAGCTATGCCATAGATGACTGGATCTGGCAGCAGGACTACTGTTCCAATAAATTGCTAGAACAGTTCAAAGTGCAGAGCCTCAAGGGCTTTGGTGTAGAACAACTCATCTCGGGACAAATTGCAGCAGGTGCTATTCTACATTACCTGGAGAGCACAGAGCAACGAAACCTCGATCATATCAAGAAGATCTCACGGATACATTTGGATCAATACGTTTGGCTGGATCAGTTTACCATCCGCAATCTCGAATTGGTCTACTCCAATCATCCATCGGGTATTCCGCTGTCTCAGATCCTCGACCATACGGTTACCCCCATGGGTGGCCGACTGCTCAAGAAATGGATCCTACTGCCACTGACTGATATTCATCAGATCCAGCAACGTCTGGATATCGTGTCAATCTTGCACGATGGACCACTGAAGTCCGAAGAACTGGATCAAAACTTAAAGGGCATCAGTGACCTTGAGCGAATCATGGGCAAAGTGGCACTGGGCAAAGCAAATCCACGAGAGATCGCCAACATAAAAATCAGCCTGAATAAGATACCTGACATCAAATGCATATTTGAAGAGGAAGAAAGCCCTTCGTTATTTGCATTATTATCAAGGTTGTCGCATCTACCTGAAGTTTCCCAGAAAATCACCAGATCTATCGTCGACAATCCACCTGTCAACCTCCACAAGGGAGGCGTGATGGCAGATGGACTCAATAGCGAACTCGATGAACTCCGAGACCTCATCAAGAATAGCAAAGATCACCTACAAAGCCTTCTCGATAGAGAGACACAAGCTACTGGCATCGCCAATCTTAAGGTGGGTTTTAATAATGTATTTGGCTACTATTTTGAAGTAACCAATAGGTATAAAGACCAAGATCTAATCCCAGAGAGTTGGACGCGCAAGCAGACCCTGACTAATTCTGAACGCTACATCTCAGAAGAGCTAAAAGTTCTTGAATCCAAGATCCTCGGAGCTGAGGATAAGATCTTAGTACTCGAAGAGCGCCTATATGCAGAGCTGATTCATTGGCTCATGACCTACATAGAGACGATCCAAGATAACGCTTCTATTCTGGCGCAGATCGATTGTCTGAATTCTTTTGGCAAGCTGTCACTTAAGAATCAATATTGTAGGCCTTCCATTAATGAAAGTACGTCACTTCATATTGTTGAGGGCAGGCACCCTGTAATTGAAGCTCACTTGCCCTTAGGTGAATCTTACATCCCCAATGATCTGACGATAGACACCGACAACGAACAGATTATGCTTATTACGGGTCCAAACATGTCTGGTAAGTCTGCAATTTTGCGTCAGACTGCGTTGATCTGCTTGATGGCACAGATTGGTTGTTTTGTTCCAGCGAAATCTGCAGATATCGGAATAGTTGATCGCATCTTCACCCGTGTAGGTGCATCAGATAATATCTCCAGTGGTGAGTCTACCTTTATGGTGGAGATGATCGAAACTGCCACAATCATGAATAACCTCTCGCCACGGAGTTTGATCTTATTAGATGAAATTGGCCGTGGCACGAGTACCTATGATGGCATATCTATAGCGTGGTCTATAGTTGAGTACCTTCATGATCATCTTTCAGCTCCTAAAACCCTATTTGCAACGCATTATCATGAACTGAGCCAGCTCTCAGACAAGTATGAACGGATACATAACTACAGCGTAGCTACCAAAGAAGTCGGAGACAAGATCATATTCCTAAGAAAACTCATCAAGGGAAGCAGTAATCAATCATTTGGCATACAGGTAGCCATGATGTCAGGACTACCTAAAGACATCATTATTAGAGCAGGACACATCCTCACCATGCTCCAAGAAAATTCCATCGATCAGGAAAAACAGAAGAGCTCGACCCTACAGGCTATTACTGCTCAACAGTCCAATCCACAATTGACTTTCTTCAATGGGTCTCCACACCTCGAAAAGCTCGAAGCGCAGATCAAAGGCATGGATCTCAATACACTGACACCTGTCGAGTGCATGATGAAACTGAATGAACTAAAAATGTTAGTGAAGGAGAACTAACTATGCATTAAAATTTACCCATTCCTGGGCCGCCCATATTTTGCATCTGGGACATGAAGTTCTGCATGTTCTTACCCTTAGACATCATGTGCATCATCTTCCTCATCTGATCAAATTGCTTAATAAACATATTGATCTCGTGTAGATTCTGACCACAACCTTTAGCAATTCTTTTCTTGCGAGACATGTTGAGTAATTCTGGATTCTCACGCTCCTTTGGTGTCATGCTGAAGATGATCGCTTCAACTTTGTTGAAGGCATTATTATCAATGTCAATTCCCTTAAGCGCCTTACCCATGCCCGGTATCATACCCATTAGGGACTTCAGATCGCCCATTTTTCGGATCTGATCTACTTGCTTGAGAAAATCATTAAAGTCAAACTTATTCTTCTTGATCTTCTTTTCAAGCTTTTTAGCCTCCTCTTCATCAAACTGATCTTGTGCACGCTCTACGAATGAGATGATATCACCCATCCCCAAAATCCGCTGGGCCATTCGCTCTGGATAGAACATATCCAGTTGTTCCATCTTCTCCCCTGTGGAAATGAACTTGATCGGTTTCCCTACTGTATACTTCACAGATAATGCCGCACCACCACGAGTATCACCATCGAGTTTAGTGAGTACGACACCATTATAGTCGATCCGCTCATTAAAGGCTTTAGCAGTATTAACTGCATCTTGACCCGTCATTGAATCCACTACGAAGAGCGTCTCATTAGGTAAGATGTTGTTTTTAACAGCTTCAATCTCATTCATCATCTCCTCATCTACTGCCAAGCGTCCGGCAGTATCGACGATTACCACATCACAGTTTTGCTCTGTGGCATGGACTATAGCATTTTGAGCGATCTCAACGGGATTCTTGTTTTCTACTTCTTTATAGACTGGTACGCCAACCTGTTCTGCCAATACAGAAATCTGATCTATGGCGGCAGGCCGGTAAACGTCACATGCGACGAGGAGCGGTTTCTTCTTTTTCTTTTCTTTAAGCCATTTAGCCAGTTTACCGCTGAATGTTGTTTTACCTGATCCTTGTAGACCAGCAATCAGGATTACTGTCGGCTTGCCAGATAAATCTATTCCGACGGCATCTCCGCCCATGAGTTCGGTCATTTCGTCCATGACGATCTTAACCATTAGCTCACCTGGCTTTACGGACTTAAGCACGTTACGAGAACCGAGAGCCTCATCCTTGATTTTATCGGTGAATTCTTTAGCGATCTTATAGTTCACATCCGCCGACACCAATGCACGTCGAATCTCCTTTACAGATTGGGCGATGTTAATTTCGGTCAGTTTTCCTTCACCTTTAAGGTTCTTAAAGGCACCATCTAAACGATCACTTAAGCTCTGAAACATGTAAGCTGAATTTTGGGCAAATATAGGTCGAACTATGCCTTAACTCAAATCAGACATTCTTAAAAAAGTTTTTGGCCATATTGACCACTCATTTTAGATATAGCCAAGACCTTATACTAGGATAAACCACTAATAATCATGGGATCATGCTGATAAAAGCCCATTCGCAAATGATCATTAAATCACGAGGGTGTATATTTATGCCTCGCATGAAAATGAGCCAATGAGAATAGTAAGCTTACTAATCAGCTTTTTATTATCTATATCAATA
>CAZDHV010000162.1:0-3167 GCA_964505335.1 uncultured Saprospiraceae bacterium
TATGACTGCCATTCTCATGAGACCACGTATCCATGGTATACTAACGTCCAGCCAGTAGCCTGGTGGGTCAAAGGCCATATCAAAGGAGGCGTTAAGCATCTCAATTTTAGTATATGGGACAGCTACAGTGACAAGAAAAAAGCCCACAAAATCGAGGAATGCATCGAAGAAATCGAAGAGCGCCATATGCCCTTGAAGAGCTACACTTGGACACATAGTGATGCCAAGCTCGATGATACTCAGCGTGCTGAGCTTATACAATGGTTTAGGTCTTTAGAATGACATTGCCATGTACTCTGATTTATCTTAACTTTGATAGGTGAGCTTCACATCGAGATATAGGGCACAGACAGCATATCTTTTGTTGGTCTTATTTAGCTTGCCCAGCGTGGGTTTTTCAGCCACAATACACTATTGCAATGGACATCTAAGTGGTCTGAATGTTTCTATCGAGTCACGATGTTGTGCAGATGAGGAGATTAATAGCTGCAGTATAGATCAAAGTCCTAAAAAAGGATGCTGTACTAAGTCGGAATCTAAAGACAACAACTGCTGTACCGATAAGCCAAGCTTCAATCAACTTGATTACGACGGTCTGTCATATGTGTTAGACAGTTCTTGTAGTGTGCCGACGCTGATGTACGTGCCTATCCCAAAACGCACATCTACAGTACTTAATCATCAAGTAAATTTTGCGCCACTTTACCCTCAACCGCCGCCGCTGTCTGGACAGCAAATCAGGGTTGTTTTGGGTTCATTCCTTTGTTAGTGTTCGATCGTTGAGGTCATAGCTCAACTATTATTAGTTCATAATAATTAATAATGTCTATTAGAACACAAACCTTATGAAATATATATACTTCGCCATTATGATGATAATGGCATCTGCAGATGGGCTAGCTCAAGGGCCGCCGATCACGGCAGACAAGCCTATTATGCTCGGTGGAAACACCATTGTCATTAGGACTCTTACGGAGTTCAGAAATACAGTGGGAGGCAATTTCGTCAAAGCACCCTTAATAGTGAACTGGCTACCCAGTTCTGATCTTTTATTCTCAGCACAATTACCGCTGACCACCTACGACTTCTTGGATAGCGACGACAATGATGGGAGTTACTTAGGAGATATAAGTTTAATCACCAAGTATCAATTCTACCGTAAAGACGGTTTGGCACGTACCCATAGAATAGTGCTAAAGTCTAATCAAAAATTTCCAACAGGTCAAGAATTTGGCCCTTTTGAGGTCGCCAACGGTACTTATCAGCATTATCTGAGTATAGTCAGCGGTTACGAAACCATCAAATATGGCTTCTCCACGGAGGCAGGTTACAACTGGGCCCCAGGAGATAATATCGATGAGCTTCGCCTAAAAGTAGGCTTTGGATTACCACTCCTTAAGCCAACTTATCCTGTCAATCAGCTCAACTTGTATTTTGAGTATTTTGGTCAGTACAGGCCAGAGTCAGATGAGACAGAATTACTTTATGCTCAAGGCATACAATATGCACGAGGACGGCTGACGGTAGAATTTGCTATTCAAGTACCACTTTTTCAATCAGAAGGAATACAACGCTTTCGATTGAATAACGATATACTTATTGGAGCACGATACATTTTTTAATTAAGAATAAATTAGGAACACGACAGATGTCACTAGCGTTGATACAGTGGCATCTGAATCATAAAACTTTCAAAAATGAAACATATACTTATCACTATAATATCAGCCCTCCTCATTATGATGAGTGCTACTACATCTGCTGCACAAGGGAAAAAAGATGTAGATCAATTTGAAGTTACTGTTGCTGGGTTAGGATGCCCATTTTGCGCCTATGGCCTTGAGAAAAAACTCAAAGACTTCAAGGGTCTCAAAAAGCTTAAAATCGATATGGAGACTGGTGACGTGAGCTTTAACTATCCTGCGTCAAAAGGCTTATCGCTGACGGATGTAGAGTATAAGGTGGATAATGCAGGCTATACTGCCGTCACGACTAAGGTTACGAGGTATAACGGCACAATTGAAGAGGCCGCAGAAATCGCTATATCTGATGAGGTAGATCTAAATAATCTCGAAAAAACCACGCTTTATGTTGGAGGGAGCTGCGGGATGTGTCAAGCGCGCATCAACAAGGCTGTCAAAAGCGTTAAGGGTGTGGCAGATGCCAACTGGGATACCAAGACAAAGATCTTGAGCTTCTCATACGATGAGGCCTTAACCAGCAAGGAGGCCATAGAAGATGTAGTTGTTGATCTAGGTCATGATACCCAAAACAAAAAGGCTGATGATCAGACCTATGACGCCTTACCGCCATGCTGTCATTATGATCGCATAAGCAACCGAAATTGATCAGGCTGATCAAACTATCCTCAGCTCTTGGACTCTTAGTACTACTATGCGCTAGTTGCAATAAGCATCATGCTTGGGTAGCATCAGAGACGATCCTGCTAAATGACGTATCACCAATAGGCATCAGTGCGGTAGGTAATCAGATCTGGATAAGCGATGGCAATAACAATCGCTTAGTCCAGATTGATCGTACTGGTCAGTCGATTGGTGATCCTATTGAAATAGAGCGTCCAATGCACATCGCTTCTACAGGAGATCTGCTATATATCCCATCATATGGTATTGATCAGATCTTAATCATGAGCAATAATGCGATAGATACCTTGACATTGCAAGACTCCCTTGATGCTCCTGCGGCAGTTGATATTTCTGGTGATCATATTGCCATTGCCGACTTTTATAACCACAGAGTTTTGTTGAAGAGTGGTGAGGACTGGCAAGTGATTGGAGGAAAAGGAAAAGGAGTTGGCCAGATGACCTATCCCACGGATGTGCAATTTCATGAGGATCGGCTATATGTGGCGGATGCCTATAACAATAGAGGCCAGGTCTTTGATAAGGAAGGTAGTCATATCATGACCTTTGGTGAGGATCAAAACTTCAACGCCGCCACTGGGATATTTATAACTGACAAGAATATCATATTGACGGATTTTGAACATGACCGAGTAGTCATATTCGATCATAAAGGTCGAGTGAAACAAATTTTATCAGAAGGATTGTCTAAACCAGCTGACGTGGCAGTTATTGATAATAAATTGTGGGTGCTGAACTTCGCCGGGAAGTATATTACGACGTATGTGAGTGAGTAGCGAGTAG
>CAZDHV010000162.1:3267-7028 GCA_964505335.1 uncultured Saprospiraceae bacterium
AGTGAGTAGCGAGTAGCGAGTAGCGAGTAGCGAGTAGCGAGAATTAAAGAACAGTCGTTACTCGCTACTAACATACTCTCGACTCAATTATGTAGTGATCGATTATCCGTCGCTGCCAATGCCGCCTCTTTGACAGCCTCCGAGTATGTAGGATGTGGATGACAGATGCGAGACATGTCCTCAGCAGATGCTCTGAACTCCATAAGTGCAACGGCCTCCATGATTAAGTCCGCAGCTCTGGCTCCAATCATATGTACTCCTAAGAGTTCATCAGTCTCTTTGTCTGCAAGAATCTTGATCATACCCTCTATATCCATGCTAGCACGGCTGCGCCCTAAGGCTCTCATCGGAAACTTGCCTACCTTATAGGCGACACCCGCTTCCTTAAGCTCTTCTTCTGTCTTGCCTACGCCAGAAACCTCTGGCCATGTATATACTACCCCAGGGATGAGGTTATAATCAATGTGAGGCTTCTGGCCTGCAAGCATCTCAGCAAGCACAACACCCTCTTCCTCTGCCTTATGAGCTAACATGGCGCCTTTGATCACATCTCCTATCGCATAAACGCTAGGGACATTAGTAGCGAGATGACCGTCTACATCTACTCTGCCCCGATCATCTGTTTTAACTCCGATCTTGTCAAGACCCAGCTCTCCAGTATAGGCTTTTCTACCTATGGCGATGAGGCAATAGTCTGCTTCTATATTGATAGCTTCTTCAGTATCTCTCTTTTTGTATTCTACCTTAGCTTTGGACTTTAGGCCTTCCACTTTAGTGACCATATGCTTAAGCTTAAACTCAACACCAAGCTTCTTCATAGATCGCATTAACTCCTTAGCAAGGTCTTTATCCATACCAGGTATCAATCTATCTTGATACTCTATGACGGTCACTTTTGTACCCAATCGAGCATATACCGAACCTAACTCAAGGCCTATTACTCCGCCACCGATGACCACCATCGACTTAGGCAGTTTAGTAATTTCTAGGGCCTCCGTAGAAGTAACAACCCGATTGCCATCGTAACCAAAAGCTGGTGGGGTAATCGGTTCAGACCCTGTGGCTATCACGATATGTTTAGCCGTAATGTTCTCAGTCTTATCCCCTTTCACTTCAACTGTGTTGGCATCTACGAAGCTACCAGTGCCGTAATGGACGGTGATGTTATTTTTCTTCATGAGGAAATCTATCCCGCCGGTAGTCTGATCTACTACCTCTTGCTTTCTTTTGATCATCTGTGGCAAATCGACCTTTGGAGCAGGAATCTTTATACCATGAGCGGCAAAATTCTTCTGGGCATTGTGAAAATGCTCAGAACTATCCAATAATGCCTTTGATGGAATACATCCCACGTTGAGGCAAGTCCCACCGAGGGTTTTTCTCTTTTCTATGATTGCTACCTTCATGCCGAGCTGTGCACATCGTATCGCACATACATATCCACCCGGTCCAGCTCCTATGATAATAATATCGTATTGCATAGATTCCGTTCTTTGATTGTTAGGTTAATCTTTTTTGTTGTTTGTGTTATTCGGTTTCCCTTTAGAGGATTTGTAGTTTCTCCTCTTTTTAGATTTGGATTTATGATTTGATGACTTTCTTGAGTCATTGCCTCCAGAAGATTTTCCTTCTGGATCTCTTTGTTTAGATCGTGAGTTACCGCTACTGCCTCGGCTCCTGCCCCGTCCTCTATTCTTGCGATTATCTCGCCCACCTCTCTTCTTACGCTTAGTCCGTGTCGGCAACTCAATGAACCCTGTCAAGTCAGCATACTCCATATCATCAGACTCCTGTCCTATAGAAGCTAACTCTGCACCAAGATCCTCAGGGAATTCTCCCTTCTTATTCATGGCGAGCACTTCCTTGACACGATCCTTATTGATTGCAATAACCGGACCTCTTCCTCGCTCCAACTTCTGGATATAGTACATGATCCCCTTGAAGATATCAGTCTTAAGCAGCTCATATCTATAATCTGCCGTCTTAAGAACATCCGCTCTCTTTGGAAAATCATCTAGAGCATCAAGATAGCTATCTAACTCGTAGTTGAGGCAACACTTGAGTCGTCCACATTGACCAGATAGTTTAGTCTGATTAATGGCCAGATTCTGGTAACGAGCGGCACTCGTAGAAACTGATTTAAAATTAGACAACCATGTCGAACAGCACAGCTCACGACCACAGGGTCCCAAGCCACCAATACGGCCAGACTCTTGTCTACTGCCGATCTGTCTCATTTCTATCTTTACCCTAAATTCGTTAGCATAGCTGCGCACTAACTCCCGAAAGTCCACTCTGCCATCAGCTGTGTAGTAGAATGTAGCCTTGCGGTTATCCCCTTGATACTCGACATCTCCAATCTTCATCTGCAAGCCCAGCAATCGAGCGATCACTCGAGCCCGTACCATTGCCCGCTGTTCCTTAGAACGTGCCTCTTCGAGCTTTTCCAGATCGCGCTCATTGGCAATCCTTATCACCTTGCTGACTACTCGATCCTCGTTGACACGCTTCTTTTTCATCTGAAGGCGCACAAGCTCACCGCTAAGTGACACACGACCTACATCATATCCATTGCTCGCCTCTACTACGACCATGTCTCCGGTCATTGCCGAAGAGCGCTCATTCATCTTGTAGAAGTCTTTGCGAGCTCCATTTTTGAAACTCACTTCCATATATTGGTACTCAGATGGATCCTGAATATCCAAGTTGCTGAGCCAGTCAAATGTGTTCATCTTGTTGCAGCCGCCACTGGTGCAGTGACCTTTACTTCCGCAACCTTTGGGGACTCCATCCTTACCTGTATTACATCCTGCACATCCCATGTTAGTAAAATTACAACTTATTACTGTACATAACGGAGCCACTCAAAATGGATTCTATCTGCAAGCATGAATTGTACAAGATAATTTTTGAGTTTGCATTTCTATCCAGATACATCTGGCAATCTGAGATTATTGCTGATAACTCGCTGACCACGTTTACATCGAGTACTGATAGCACTGGAGACTGTCGTAGTCGTTGTAACTCAGCATCGGATATTCTGATTAGATCACCATGTCCATACTTTATATGAATGAGCTCTTTGAGCAGTCTGAGACAGTAGGTCAGTATAGACTTCTTAGACATAAGGTCATATTGATCCATGCCTTCAACCCAAGTTCTCATCTCTAGGTAGTCTGAGCTATTAGCCACCTCTAAGAGCCCTAAGCTCATCTCGATCATTTCACCTGTTCGCACTTCTAGTTGTGAGGAAGCACTAATCCAATCTCCTTCTGCCAGGAGGGATATTTCATGAGCTCTGCTCTCATTAACTCCAAGAAGGTTTATGAGTGCGTGTTCGATCTGCTCATCTGAAATTCTTGGGATTTTGACGGTCTGGCAACGAGATCTAACTGTGTTGATGATTAAACCTTCAACGTTATTGATTAATAGGATATAAGTATTCTCTGGAGGCTCTTCGATCAATTTCAGCAATCGGTTGCCATTGTTACCCAGATATTGCGCCATCCAGATGATCTGAACCTTAGCTCCTCCCTCAAACGACTGTAAGTTTAGGTGCTGTATGATATCATTGCATTCTGCTACGTTGATATCAGGTCGTGCAGAAGTCTTCACTATCCTCGCAACCCACTGATCTATATCGAAATAGCGCGACTCTTCAAGTTGTGCCCTCCAATCTTTTAGAAAATTAACAGCCGTTATATCTGATCTCTTTTTGTCTTTAACCGCCACTGTAGGAAAAGCAAAATGGATATCAGGAT
>CAZDHV010000163.1:0-6914 GCA_964505335.1 uncultured Saprospiraceae bacterium
ACCTTTCTCCAAAAGCTTAGAGCTTTACCTCCAAATATCTCGTAAGTCCCTCCATTAGATTTGTTAAATCCAAAACTGAAAATCACTGGACTCTCGTAACAATAACTCTCAGTGAATCTGCAATAATAGATAGGGGCATCCATAGACTTCATCAACTCAATACTGTCATAAACCGCTCTTTCAGAAATATCCAGCTTCCTTGCTAATTGTTTAGGCGATCCTGTTCCCTTTCTTCTGATCAGGGAATCGATTCTTTCAATTTGACTCAGTTTATCTCGGAATCTCATGATTCTTAATTTAGTAAGTTGATAATTTGATCAAACACTCTGTCCAATACCGATTTTTCCTCTGAGATGAATGAGGCTGTTGCTTTCATTCTTGGTGAAAAACTGATTTCTTCTCCGTAATCAGTTACAATACGATTATTGAGAGGAGCTCGAACTTCGTAATATTCTCCTTGACCATCCGAATGGATAGGAAGTTTTGAGATGTCTTGTATTGTTGAAACTACCGTGCCATATTCTTTTTGTGGATATGCTTCTATGGCAATGATTACTTTAGAACCTTTTGATAGTTTTCCTATTCCTGATTCGTGTACATGGGCAGTTAGTATTTTTTTGTTATCATTTTCACTAGATATATAGGCAAGGCTACTTGCATGAGATATTGATTGTCCCGTTTGTAGTGAATTCGAATAATGGATGACACCTGATCCTTCAGCAGATATAATATATTGATTCTTCCATTTCTCGTAGATCTCTTCTAATTGGCTAATTAACTGAGCTAAAATAAATTGATAATTATTTATTTGATTATTGCGTTCTTCTAATAACTGTTTCGTTTGTAGTTGCAGTTGTTCTATTTTTATTTCATTCTGCACAACACCATTATTCATCGATTCTAGCTGTCTCCTGCTTTGTGTTTCAGTTATAAGTACTTTTTCGTATTCTAGGTCACTTACTATTCCTTTTTGATTTAGTATCCTGTTACGCTCTTGATCTTTTATATTCAAGGCAAGTTCTTGTTGAAAAAGACTTCGCTCATTTCCAAGTATGTTGATCAATTGATTAGTTCTATTGATTTCTGTATTAATAGAGCTAATTTGTTCATTAACATTAGAGCTACGTAGGACTTGTTGAAATTCTTGATAGGTCAATTTAAATTGCGCATACTGATGTTGCAAGTCTCCGAGTTTCAATCTTTCTGGTGGATTCTTTCCTAGTACAAAGTGTAGTTTGTCAGACTGATTGTAGTTATGGATAAATTCTTGTACTCTGTCTATATCGGTTCTGTCCGCAGTGTTTTTTAGATAGAACAGTTCATCCCCTGTATGAACTGTTGATTCATTATCGACGTAAATAGCTGAAATGATCCCATCAAGACCGGCCTTTAAAGAAATGGGAGGAGAGGTGGTCGTGATATATCCTGCAGATATAATCTTATCTGGATATTTGATGACATGAGCCATGGCAAGCGCGATAAACAGAGCTATTCCAACTATACCAATTCCTGATCTGAGAATCCAATTTGGGCTCCGGCCGATTAACTCTGTTATATCTATTGATGCTTCTTCTTTTATATTTTCTTTTTGGCTTTTTAGTAAGGAGAGTACACTGGTAACATTGCTGTCGCTATGGTCTCTTAGACCACCTACAAGTGCGGAGGTTGGTAATTGAGTCAGATCATCGATTCCTTCTGGACTCTCTAAGAGTAAAGAGCGTAAAAGTTTCTTCCTTTTCTTTTGCCTGTAGAGATCAATAATCTGGTATCCTTCGATTCCAAGTATTGTTGCTTCGCTTTGACTTAGAGGATTGTCTATAGTTACGACGATCTTCTCGTTGAGATCTAACAGATCTACTAGTACATATTGATGGATTGGACTATTTGTAGCTTGAAGCTCTACGATTACATTTTTCTTAAAATGATATAGACTGTATCTTTTACGGAGGTGTTTATGAATTTTAGCGATATCCTTAGATATATGAGACTTCCGACTTTTTTGTTCATGTAGTATTTCTTTCAACCTCATTGCTTCACAGATTAATTACCGAGTTCTAATTGATTCTTGATTAAATGGAAGTAGTTTCCTTTCTTTTTTACAAGCTTATCGTGGGAGCCGATTTCCACAATTCGACCTTGATCTAAGACGATGATTTGATCCGCGTTTTTTACGGTGCTGAGGCGATGAGCAACTATAACGGCGGTTCGGTCTTCCAAGAATTTGGTTAGATTATGAATGATGACTCGTTCGTTAGTAGTATCAAGAGCATTGGTTGCTTCATCAAAGAATAGGAACTCAGGGTTTTTGTAAACTGCCCGAGCGATTAGTAATCTTTGTTTCTGTCCTTGACTCACACCATTACCTTTTGCACCGATCATAGTATTAAAGCCTAAGGGCAATGAGTCGATATAATTTGAAATATTCGCGATAGTAGCTGAAGCCAGAACTCTTGCAAAGTCCACTTGATCAGAACTCTCTGCAATGTTTCTCGAGATTGTGTCTGAAAACAGGTACCCCTCCTGCATGACTACTCCACATTGCGATCTCCATGTCTTATTATAAATTCCGGAGAGTGGATGTGCTCCAATTTTAATATTCCCTTCAGAAGGTTCATAAAACCCTAGAAGCAATTTAATCAGGGTTGTTTTGCCACTACCACTTGTCCCAACTATAGCTGTCGTTCGACCCCTTGGTATGGTCAGATTGATGTTGCGTAAGACCTTCTTGCCAATTGGAGTGTATTGAAAAGAGACATTGTTGATATGGATGTCTCCTTGAGGAATAACATTTATTTTTTGTTCTTCGATATCTTCCTCATTATTCAGGTTGTGGACCTCTGAAAGACGCTCTAAACTGATGATGGTATCTTGAGCACTACGTATAAATCCTATTAATTGATTGAGTGGTCCGTTCAGTTGACCTATGATGTACTGGATGGCCAACATCATACCTAATGTCATGGTACCATTCAGTACGTAAGTGGCTGCCATAAATGTGATGATGATATCTTTGAGTCTTGTGATAGATATAGCTCCAGCATCTTGATATTGAGATATTGATAGTGATCTCATCTGAGTCCTGAATAACTTAGCTTGTATAGATGCCCACTCCCATCTTCTTTTTAATTGACTCCCCTGAAGCTTGATCTCAGGCATGCCTTGAATAATCTCGATCAGAGAGTCTTGGTTATCGGAGAGTTGTTGAAATGCACGATAGTCCACTTCTTTGCGTTTTTTCAAGAAGATGAATATCCATCCTATATATAATATACTCGTGCTTAAGAATACCAGAAATATTGGTATTGAATAAATAGCTAGTACGATCCCAAATACCACGATGTTAATGATTGCCAAAAGCATGGATAGCACTGACTGTGTTAAGAAGGCCTCTATTCTTCTATGATCACTGATCCGTTGGAGTAAATCTCCAATATTCTTTGTATCGAAAAAACCCAATGGTAATCTCATTAATTTCAGGAGAAAGTCTGAGATTAAATTCACATTGATACGGACGCTGATGTGCAGAAGAATCCAGCTCTGAATAAACTGAACAACTGTTTGTCCTAAAAAAAGCATAAGCTGCCCAGCCAAGATAATGTAGATAAAATTGAGATCTTTAGTGTCAATTCCGACATCTACGAGGCTCTGCGTAAGAAATGGGAAAATCAATTGAAAAACAGTGCCAACCAGTAGACCGATGATCAATTGAATCATCAACTTACGATGAGGGCGTAAATAATTCAAAAGAAAGCCAAATCCTCTGGAAGAATTTTCATCCGAATCATTTGTATAGAACTGATTAGTTGTTTCAAGAAGCAATGCGACTCCCTTCCCTTCTTCTTCTATTGACCATGATTCTAATAGTTCATCATGGGTAAGTTTATACTTGCCACTGGCGGGGTCCGAGATCCATACATGTTTATTATTGATTTTATATAAACAAACGAAATGATTTTGATTCCAATGAAGTATCGCAGGTAGAGGAGCTCGCATAAGGGAAGGCTGATCCTTCTTAGCAAAGAGCGGAATGTTGACCGCCAAACTCCTCAATCCAATGAGTTCTGATGCTTCAATTATTCCTCTCATGCTCACCCCAGCCTTATCAAGGTAACATTTCTCTCTCAAAAAAGGCAGTGAATAACTCTTCCCATAGTGCTTCGCGATCATCCTTAAACATGTTGGTCCACAGTCCATGGAGTCGTGTTGTTTATAAAATGGAAATGATCTACTCATAAGTTGCGCTCTTAATGCATTCTGCACAAAATCTTCTGCCAAGCTAAATGGTGCAGGAATCTTACACAAACAGTTGTTCTGTCAATACATCAAATGAACCGGACAATTCATAAATTGTCTACACAAAATCTTTAAAAAGAACTTGCATAATCTGTTGAATATCAGTAATTAAGCTGAGAATTAAACATATCAATTGATAAATGACAAAAAATCGACAAAAAATAGAGTTTAGCGAGTCATTTTGCTTGCGAACTCCGTTGTTATCAATGCAGTTTTATAACGAACTTGTCGGTGGCATAACCATTACTGACCAACAGTTGATACTTTATTGGTCAGATCCTCTTATACGAGAGATCATCTGGATAGCCTCACCTGATCTCCATGAAGCCCTTAATGAATGGACTAATGGAAAAATGTTAGATATCAAGCGGAGCCGTGGAGTTAAAAAAGCATTCATCAGATATCTTATTAGATCTTCAACAAGAGCAACTCCATTTGGATTGTGTGCAGGAATCGGAATGGGTAAACTTGCTCATGACAACAATATTGTCATTTGCCCTAAGGAGCATAAAAGACGTTCTCGATTGGATATGCATTTCTTAGATAGACTTCTTCAGGAAGTAAATTCTAAAAGTAGGAATGATCTGGACCTCAAAGTTCACTTAAATACGAGCCTCTATGAGTTAGGAGAAGAGTTCCGTTTTATCAAATTCATATCTCATAAAGACGGAGGTAGAGACTACAGTATTACAGGTATTCGCAAAAGTGATCTTCTCGAAGGAATAGTACAATTCCTAAATAGTCCAAAGAACAAAAGCGACCTTCAAAATTACCTAGGAAGACTGGGTTTGAACTCAGAAGATGCCGATCATGTCATCACACAATTAATTGATAATCAGTTTATTGTAAGCGGAATTCAAATATCTATTCTTGGCAATGATAACATTGACTATATTTTAAATACTCAATTAGCCGATTCACAGAGTTCGGATATTTATCGCTCCTTTTCAGAAATAAAGCAAAACATTAGTAACCTCGATGAAGACCTTGTTCCTTCAAAGGAAAAAAAAGATTCTCTCATGGGCGTCGTTAATGTATTTGGTATGGAATATCATCCAAAGGACTTGCTGCAATGCGATTTATTCTTAAAGTCTTCGAAAGCCTTGTTAAAGAAAAAGTATGGTTACAAACTTGGCAGGCTAATTTCAAAGCTGACATCTTTTCAAAACCAGATACCCAATCAGTTACTGGAGGATTTTAAAAATGCTTTTGTTGACAGATATGAATCAAGAGAAGTGCCTCTAGCATTAGCTTTAGATGTTGATATCGGTATAGGATATATTCAAAATCCTAGAATCAATAATTCAACTCCTTTCTTGGACGATATAAAGAATGTCACTACAACATCACAGAGTTTTACCACTCAGAGACATACATTTATCGAATCACAGATATTGATACAGGTGAATAAAGCTCTGTTAGATAACATAGATGAGGTCAGACTTGATTTGAATCTGAACACTAATCAAAGAGCGCATACATCAAAAGGGACCATTGCTGCAATGTTCGAGATAGTTAGTGACAAAGAGGAACACATTTACCTCAAAAGACTAGGCGGATCATCTGGCGCAAATCTATTAGGCCGATTTGCCTATGGTTCAAAAGAGGTCTACTCTGAAGTACAAGAACTATGCAAATACGAGGCTGAATGCTTCCCAGATGCAATTATAGCAGAGATACACCACCTTCCAGGCGCCCGCACTGGAAATATCCTTGCTAGACCTGATATCCGCGATTTCCAAATCACATACCTATCCAAGCAGACTTCAGGTGCTTCTAACATTCCAATTAATGATTTACTTGTTACTGTGAGAAAAGGTAAAATTTTATTGAAATCTTCAAGACTTGGGATGGAGATTATCCCAAGGTTAACTAATGCACATAACTATCGTTTAAGCGTTCTTCCTATCTATCGCTTTCTCTGTGATCTTCAACAACAAGACCAAATTTCTGGGTACATCCCTAGATTCGAAACCCTATTCTCACAACATTTTTACACTCCACGAATATCATTAGATAACATCATACTTTACAAAGCTTGTTGGCGATTGAAACGTGAGCATTTTGAACAATACCAACAATTGAAAGAACCGGAACGGTATGTCAGCATACGCAAATGGTTCTCAGAAATCGGTCTACCCAAAAGAATACAGCTCATACGTGGTGATAACAAATTGACTCTTGATCTCAATAATGACCACTGTCTTGAGATTCTCTATGACAATATTATAGCCTCTGGCCGACATATAATACAAGAATATATTCCAACATCATCTTTGGTCAGAGATGCTGAATCTCAGAATTATGCTCACGAATTTATTCTCAGCTATAAGCTTAATTGATATGTCAACGCAGAGATCATTTTATCCTGGAGAGGAGTGGCTTTACTTCAAGTTATACTGCAGCCCGAGGACAGCTGACAATATATTAGTAAAAGGGATATTACCATTTATCACAGAACTTAGAGATAGAAACCATATCCAAAATTGGTTTTACATCCGTTATCGCGACCCTAAGTATCATCTGAGACTTAGAATTAGAAAAAGATCGAAAACATCAATTGACCAAATAACTAGATCTCTATTGACACATTTGAACAGTTTCATACGTTATAAATATAT
>CAZDHV010000164.1:0-6859 GCA_964505335.1 uncultured Saprospiraceae bacterium
AATGCCTAATAATAGGGGAGAGAAGATTGAACCTCTCCCTTATTATTACTAATTTGGATGTCTATGCATTCAACCACGTTTCGACGAGCATACACTCAGGTGAGTATGATTACCTGTTTAGTTGTATCAATCCAATTAGGAGTATTGTGCAATCGGGCTCATGCGCAAGGAGGAATGGACTCGCTCATAACTATGCTTGAATCCGAACCTATCGATACTAATCGTCTCAACATTCTCTTAGAAATATCTTATAATCTCTTTCGATCGGATCCTGACCTAGGAAAAAAGTATAGCCTTGAGGCAATAGATCTAGCCGAGGATATAGGTAACAAGGAAGCAATGGCCTCGGCCCTTAAGAATGCTGGTTTAAATCATTATGCGAAATCAGAATTTAAAGAAGTCGTCAACTATTGGAATCAATCATTGGCTGTGTTCAGAGAAATAGGCGATCCCAAGGGAATCAGCAATCTCCTTAGCAACCTCGGAGCAGTGTATCAGAGTAAGGCAGACTACACAACAGCATTGGAGTATAATATTGAGTCCCTTAAGTACGCAGAACTTTCTGGAGATACATCGAGGATAGCTACTTCACTGATTAACATCGGTACGATCTATGCTGATGATGAATTGACGCATGATAAGGCTCAGGAAACCTTTAAGGAAGTGCTCGAAGTGAGCAAAAACCTCAATAGAGCAGATATCACAGGTACTACCTATAGTAATATTGGAGAATTGCTATTCAGTCAATCGAAGCCTAAGGAGGCCTTGCCTTATTTTGAAAAAGCTTATGATGAATTCGAATCTTTAGGCATTTCTAATACGCCCTATGTGCTCAATTATATCAGTAAGATTCACGAACAACTTGGTGATTATGATCTAGCCTTGACTTATGCTGATCGCGCTTATCAAGTCGCAGAATCGGTGGACTCCAAAATAGAAATGTCTCAAGCCGCTATAACAAGAGGTGAGATATATAAGAAGCAATTGAACTCAGAAAAGTCTATACAGTCATATCAGGAGGCAGAACAGATCGCCTCCTTGCTCGAGACTAATAATGAATTATCGGAGTCTTATGAGGGCTTAGCACAGATTTATGCTCAACAGGGTAATTATCAGAGGGCATACAGCTATCAACTGAAAAACAATCAGGTTGACGAGGAAATTCGCTCCTCGGAGAATGACGAGATGATTAATAACCTTAGATTTCAATTGGATCTGGAACAGAAAGAAAAGGAAATCGAAATTCTCAACCGTGACAATGCCTTAAAGGAATCAGAAATAGCACAAGCCGATACCGCTCAAAAGTTGTTCTTGGCGTTAGGGGCTTTTTTATTGACCATTATTGGAGGGATCACATACCTATATCGATATTCAAGGAAGTCTAATCAGTTGATATCAGAAGAACGTAATCGTGTTGAAAAAATACTACTAAATATATTGCCTAAGGACACCGCAGACGAACTACAACAGAAAGGCTTTGTTGAGGCAAAAAGATTTGATCAGACAACAGTGCTCTTCACAGATTTCAAGGGTTTTACTGTCTTTAGCGAAAGGATGTCTGCTGAAGAAATGGTAAAAAGTATTGATTTTTATTTCAGCAAATTTGATGAAATAATAGGGCGCTATAATCTTGAAAAAATCAAGACTATTGGTGATGCCTACATGTGTGCTGGAGGACTGCCGACTAAGAATAGTACCAACGCCAAAGATGCCGTTTTAGCAGGTTTAGAGATTCTTTCCTTTGTTAAGACGGTAAGTCTTACGCCACCAGTTGGCATTCAGCCACTTGAAGTAAGAATAGGGATTAACACGGGTAGAACGGTTGCCGGAATTGTTGGCACTAAAAAATTCCAGTATGACATATGGGGAAGCACAGTGAATATTGCGTCTCGCATGGAATCCGCGTGCGAGATTGGTAAGATTAATATCTCGGATAATACCTATCAATTGATCAAGGAGGACATCGCTTGTAATTATCGAGGTGAGATCGAAGTGAAGAATGGCTTTAAACTAAAGATGTACTATGTAAGCGAAGAAGAATACATCGATTTTGACCACAATTTGAATTTCGTTAAAGGTGAAATTCTTGACACCGTGAGTATATAGAACCCCCACAATTCATAAATACTGTGGAAGACATAATTTATTAAATCACAACTGTATCTACTTAATGAAGCTCTTAATTTGTTCTTTCGGTGTACGCTCCTAAGATTACAAGGTCGAAGGACACATGCAAATGATATATGATTGAATATGCAGATAAATTTTCGATAAAAAGAGTGCTCCTCCATAATTTATAGATCCAACCTTGTTAACCCTAAGCTACTTTTTCTAAGGCAACTAATTATCCCTACGAGCTCAAGTCTTTTATGTAACTTCAGGTAAAGAAGCGAGCAAATGCAACTCTCACTTCAATGCTATCAACTAAAGTACATGCGCACTGACCAAAAAATTCCGCAATATTCCTTTAGCTACATTCTTCGCTATGGTGCACGAGCCGATCTCATCGGAGAATTCCAGCTTCGCTCAACACAGATAAATAAGTTACTATGTCTTTAGAATCTGTCAGAAACGATCCTAAATCAGAAATACCCGAGTTATTGGTTCCTGATGAGACTCCACTTACTCCGAAGAAAAAGAAGAAGAAAAAGAAGAAGAAAAAGAAGTATGAGATGTTTTCTAAGAATGCAGTTGGCCTCTTAAGGACTACACTTAGAAATAATACGGAGTTCACCAATATCGCTGACAATAAAGCCAATGTGCTATTATCTCTAAATGCTCTGATGCTAACATTCTTTATCCCGTTGATATTACCTAATATCGACCTAGTACGAGAGTATAGATTGACCATACCATTGGTCATATTCGTCCTGACGAGTTTAGTGACCATTTATATATCTTTCTTGGTATTGCGCCCCGGTAAATTTGGGGATCAGCGGGTGAGTTTTCAGAAGGGAAGACAACTTAGCCCATTTTTCTTTGGCAACTTCGAAAAGATGTCAAAAGAAGATTATTTGACCCACTTCGACAGTGTATTGAGTGATGAACGAAGGGTCAAAGAATTCCTGAGCAATGACTTTTACTTCATGGGACTCAGGCTGGGTGAAAAAATGAAGCAAGTCCGTCGAGCATTCAACATATTTATCACGGGTCTAATATTTTCAATAGTGCTGTCAATCATCTTAATAATAAGCCAATCATGAAGCATCAACTGTTTATAATAGGCCTTCTGTTGTTTTCGATAGATGTCTCCGCGAATAAGCCAACAGAAGTCGCTAATAACTATTATGACGGACCATATGTCCTATTAGAGAAAAAAAATACATTAAGAACAGTATGGGTATCTGATGGCGAGCTGTTCGAGAAAAAGCATTCGAGCAAAGAGCTTGTTGAGTTTGATGAGCCCTCGTTGCCAAGAGTGACCATACCAGAAAAATACAAGTGGGCATCGAAGCCCAAAGGAAAGTACGAAACCGAGGAGAGGGTAGTAGCTCTAAGTGACATTCATGGTCAATATGATGTGTTTGTGGACTTATTACGGACTCATGCCATAGTAGATGAGGATAACAACTGGAGTTTTCAGAAAGGACATCTTGTGATCACAGGAGATGTCATGGACCGAGGAGACAAAGTAATGGAGTGTCTCTGGTTGATACATAAGTTAGAACAACAAGCTCAGCAAGCCGGTGGTTATGTACATTTTTTGCTTGGCAATCATGAGCTTATGGTTATGAATGGCAACCTTGATTTTCTCCATCGCAAATACCGATATACATCGGCCCTTTTAAAAACTCCATATCAAGAGTTGTTTTCGAAAGACACTGCTTTAGGAAATTGGTTAGCGAGTAAGAATGTCCTTGTTCAAATTAATGATGTCTTGTATGTACATGGAGGTATTTCTCAGCAAACTATGTCGCTCAATCTCGGTATAGATGCGATTAATAACACCTTCAAAAAAGAACTGTATTACCAAGATGAAAAAACCATTGATTCTAACCCCAAGCTGTTTACGCTTTATTATGACGACGGCCCACTATGGTATCGAGGATACGCATATCCATATTCTTTCAATAAAGATTATGTTGACAAGACCTTAAGTGAGTTGAACCTAAGATCTATTGTGGTAGGGCATACATCACTGTCGAATATAAAGGGATTGTATGATAATCGAATTGTCCTTATCGACTCAAGTATTAAACTCGGTAGGACTGGTGAGCTGTTTATTAATGACAACGGTTCTTACACTGTCGGCCATATGGATGGCACCAAAACAACCCTAATATCCGAAGAACAGAAGACGGATGATCAGATATCCCTCTTTGACTATATCTATGATCAAGATCAGGTTCAAATTAGAATCTCACATGATCTAAAGACTATAGAGAAAAACTTTAAGAACGACGAATTAGAAACTGATGGCCAGATATCATTAGTTGCCAATAGGCAAGAATTGATATTTACAGCAGCGCTTAAGCCAGGTGGCAAGAGTAGGAGGAAAATATGTGCCCTGCCACCGTTGAAAATGAATCTGAAAAAGTCAGAATTAGAGACATTCAATTTTATCAAAGATCACGATAGGATGAAAATTGTTTTTCAATGTCAAACTTCATCTAAATATGCTGAGACAATTAAAATGGAGAAGTTCTTATACGATCTCTATGGTATAGTTAGTCCTTATGGTTTCAGGTCTAAGTTGGTCAAGGTGGTATTGGATGGATATGACAAGCGTGTAGACGGATTCGTCATTGAGAGCGATGAAGACCTCCAAAGAAGGCAAAATATGGATATGATAAAAGTCGGCACCATATCTACTGCTGTAGTAGACCGACCGGAATATGTCAAGATGTGTTTGTTTCAATACTTGATTGCCAATGTCGATTGGTCTGCAGTGAAAGGTCATAATACTGATCTGTTTAAAAGGAAAGTTGATGACTCAATAGTAGTGATACCCTATGATTTTGACTATTCTGGCATAATCGATAATGCCTATGCCGTAACTCCTGAGCAGTTGCCAATTGAAGACGTTACTCAGCGGTATTTTATGGATAAGAAAATTCCATGGGAGGAGTTAATGGAGGGCGTGAATTTTTACGTATCAAAAGAACGGGAGATTTATGGGTTGGTGGAAGAAGCATCTTTCTTAAGTGATAAATCCCGAAAAAGACTGAATATGTATATCCAGAGCTTTTATAAAACTATTAAGGATAAAAAGAAGTTGAAGCGAATGATGAAGTAGGAGATGGAACCTCATCCGTTATGACGTTTATAATTTGACAAAGCTCATAGAATTATTACCGTATATTAAAGCCTTTAGTAATATTATATCATTATATATCAACTCTAATAAAATGGAGAATCTAACATTCGCTGCAATACTAATTTTGCTCGGTTTTGTAGGATGCTCCCCCGGTATGACCTTCGAAGAACAGATTATTAATGATCTAACAACCAAGCTGCCGACTGGAACCTGTGATGGGTATCCCAAAGGTACTTTAGTGAGCAATGTGGAAGTAGGGGAGATAGTTGACATTGGGCTTGATGGGATGACTGATGTTTCATATACATTAACGTATGAAGTTGATGGCGTTAAGAAAGATACTTCAGGGGCGATGTTATACTTGAAGCGCGGGTCTAAGTACAGATTAGCAATAATGGGGTGCGACTCCGATATTACTAATCAATAATTCATCGATATAACTGAGGAAGAACATGAGAGTATTACTAATCGCCATATTCGTAGTCATACTATTAGTTAATTTCTTCATTAATTCCGCCAATCTATTTAAGATTGTCAGACACAGTTTTCAGACTAATTCTATAGATAACTACTGGGATTTATTTTTCAAGAATTGTCTCAGTGGCAGAGCTATCATTTCATCAATTCTAGGGTTTATTATTGCATTCTTCGTGTTTTGTATAATTGCCCCAATTGTGCTGATTAGGAAAAGTATTTGCGGTAAAAAGCATGAAGCCTTGAAGGAGGAGGGTCTTATATTTGAGTATGATGAAAAATCAAAAATAGAGGAGGATATACATTTTAAAACTAACTTCAATAAATCTACAGGACTCGATCTCAAGGAAATTAAGGCTTTGGGGTCCATCAGAATAGACGCGCTCATACTATTAAGCGAAATAAAATCGTTGTGCGATGAACAAGGAATTGAACACGACTTCAAGGTGATGCACAAGGTAAACGTAGGAGATAAAAAAGATGCAGTTGTGCCATGCATGCTTACGTTGAAGGAGGATAACTATCCAGTCTATTTTATCTATGATGATTTTCATGAAACTCAATTCCAGAAAATTAGACACAGGTTGGTGGACAATGGCTTCAAGAATCCCATCTACTTTTCAGCGCTGAAGTATAGTTCTGTAGATTAATCTTTACTCGTCTTGCAACGTCATTGTATATTCTACATCATATCAAGAATGACTGTAGCTTCATTCTCTTCTTATGCGGTATAGCTGTGCTTTGTGAGGCAATTCGTAGGAAGTCTTGATCCTTTTCTTGGCTAAATACAAGTTGGAATAGCGCAGCCACTGAGAGGGTCTCTTGAGGACGTTGTTCGAGAATGAATTGGTCGCCTACGGCCACAGTGCCTTCTTCAAGGATGCTGATATAGCTGCCACCATATCCTCGCTCGATGAACTGCCGGATCATATCTTGAGTCCCAAACTTGTAGCCCAGTTTGTAGCAAGGTTCACGATATTGAGATATCTGTACTAGCGCATCTCCAACTCTATAGATGTCACCTAAGAAGACCTTGTCTTCGTCAAAGTCAGCCAGAGTAAGATTCTCGCCAAACATGCCCCAAGTCCAGTCCAAGTCAGGATACAGCTCTTTCCAATATGGATACTG
>CAZDHV010000165.1:0-6845 GCA_964505335.1 uncultured Saprospiraceae bacterium
TACTCAACGATGGTTAGATAGATGCTAGCTGTTGCTACTAATAGTATATGACTGATTCTATCTCAATATCCTTTCCTGATTCAACCATTTATGATAAACGGCGGCATTGCGTTCGTGATCTCGATTTGTCTTAGCGAAGGCATGCTCAGCTCCATACCCCGGCTTGGAGCAAAAAAACAGATAGTCATGCTGCTTAGCATTAAGCACAGCTTCAATTGCTGATTTTTCGGGCATGCTTATAGGGCCGGGAGGAAGGCCTTGATATATGTAGGTGTTGTATGGACTATCATAGGCTAGGTGTTTGTTAAGTACTCGCCGTATGGTGAAGTCTCCTACACCAAACACAACAGTCGGGTCAGCTTGCAACTTGATCCCTTGAGCGATGCGATTAAGATAGACCCTGGCGATCATCGCCCGCTCCTTATTATCATTGCTTTCTTTTTGTACGATTGACGCCATAGTAGCGACTTCATGTTGGCTAAGGCCTAATTCCTCGGCCTTGGTTAGATGACCTTCTTGCTTCCAGTACTTATCATACTCACTTTTCATCTTGGAGAAAAATCCTTTAGCGTCGGTATTCCAATACATCTCATATGTATCGGGAAGAATCATGGAGATAATCGTCTCAGGCTTAAACCCATACTCTTCAATCAGTGAAGCGTCATTGAAGAGTGCCAAGATCTCAGTTGAGTCTGGTTCGATCTTCTTGGCAACCACTCCTGCGATATCCTCAACGGTTCTTGCGGTGCTTATTGTGAGTTTTATTGGAGATTGACGGCCCGCACGTAGCGCAGAGATAATCTGCTTGTTGGACCAGTCCGGCTGGATGATGTATCGACCCGAAGGGATCTGATCCGGCCCATATTTCATCAGCTTACTCACTTGAGTAAATGACCAACTATTAACTAATACAGAATCAGTAATAAGCTGATTCTGCAGCTCTTCGTAGGTAGTTTGGCTCTTAATGTAGAGTTCATAGGGCTCCGAGATATTAGTATTGGGCTCAAATATCCATTTGTAGCCCATGTAGCCTGCTATTGCTCCTATCAACAGTAGCACGAATCCTATCCTGAAGATAGCCTTCATAGCTTATTAGTATTGTTCTTTCTCATTAGGGAAATCTTGACGCTTCACGTCGAGCATATATTGTTGAGCGGCATGTTTAATTGTACCATAGAGGTCCAAATATCTTCTCAGAAACCTTGGTTTGAAATCCTTTGTGATACCAAGAAGATCATGAGTTACTAAGACTTGGCCGTCTGTATGTGGTCCAGCGCCTATGCCAATAGTCGGGATACTTATTTTTTCGCTCACCTGCTTAGCGAGTTTGGCAGGGATTTTTTCGAGTACTACGCCGAAGCAACCCGTCTCATCCAGGAGGGCAGCATCCTTGAGAAGGCGATTCGCTTCCTCTTCTTCCTTTGCCCGAACTGTATAGGTTCCAAACTTATAAATCGACTGTGGTGTCAATCCCAGATGCCCCATGACTGGTATACCCGCGCTTAAGATTTTCTTTACAGACTCAATGATCTCTTCGCCACCTTCGAGTTTAACCGCATGAGCACCTGATTCTTTCATAATGCGAATCGCTGATTCCAAGGCTTTCATCTTATTTCCTTGATAGGTGCCAAATGGAAGATCCACCACCACAAACGAACGCTTGACACCTCTGATGACAGACTGTGCGTGATAGATCATCTGATCCAGAGTAATCGGGAGGGTGGTTTCATGTCCTGCCATAACATTGGAGGCGCTATCTCCTACGAGCAAAACCTCAATTCCCGCTTCGTCAAGTATCCTTGCCATGGAGAAATCGTAAGCTGTGAGCATCGATATCTTTTCTCCTTGCACCTTCATGTTTTTAAGAACATGAGTAGTGATTCGCTTCACCTCCTTAGTAGCCGCTGACATTTGTTTGGTATTAGTTTAGTTAGTTAGAAGTGCCAAATTAACTGATTTTTGGTTTGACCAATAATCCAACTACTCTTTTGTCCAAGAGGATAATATCATTTCATAGTAGGGTAGGTTATTCATGGACATTTTAGTGCGCCCGTCTACGATCTCACCTTTCATAAATACGCCTGAGGTGATCTCTGATATGATGCCATATTCATCGATGAACAAGTTCACGGGATACTGTTTCACACCCAGTTCATCAAATAGTTGGGAACCATCAAAAAACAGATCCCAGGAGAGCTCATTTATTTGGAGTATCCGATCTGTATGTGATTTCTTTTCCTTGGAGATCGCCACGAATTTTATCCCCTTATTTTCATAGTGTTCTTTCAATTCGTTGAGCTCCGGAAATTCTTGGATACATGGTCGACAAGTTACGCTCCATAGATTGATATGGATTTTTTCTCCCCTGTACTTGTTGAGCTCAGCAATGAGTTCATCAGTAATCAAAGTATCTATTTGCTGCCCAATGATATCTTGATACATGGTTCGCTCTCGCTTGATCAATGGATTATAGACGCTATCCGAAACGATTTGCCCAAACGCACTTATTCCAAATAAGCCAATCAACGAAAAGAGTACTATATATCTCACAAGGATGAAACGATTGTGTCAACACAAAGAATGTATCCATTCTGTTAAATTGACTGTCATAATGTATGTATAAAGATAGCTAGACTGCCTTATTGTCACCATGCTGTCAGGCAATACCGACAAATTGCTGACAAAAAGAGTGTATTTGGGACAGAAATCGCATTGGCATATCTATTGACATATTAGGGCATACAACATCACATTTTTAGAACATAAGTAAATCATAATAAATGGGTAAAATAATAGGAATTGACTTAGGTACTACCAACTCTTGCGTTGCAGTAATGGAAGGAAAAGAACCTGTAGTTATCCCTAATGATGAGGGGCGTCGTACAACACCTTCAGTATTGGCATTTTTAGATAATGGCGAGCGTAAAGTTGGAGACCCTGCTAAGCGTCAAGCCATTACCAATCCGTTAAAGACTATCTCGTCTATCAAGAGATTCATGGGTAGAAGATTTAGCGAACTGGGTACGGATGCTAATCGTATGGCCTACTCTGTTGTCAAAGGTGATAATGACACGGTACGTGTTGATATCGATGGCAAGAAATATAGTCCTCAGGAATTAAGTGCTATGGTGCTTCAGAAGATGAAGAAAACTGCAGAGGACTTCTTGGGACAGGAAGTGACAGAGGCGGTGATCACCGTACCGGCATATTTCAATGACTCGCAGCGTCAGGCGACTAAAGAGGCAGGAGAGATAGCAGGTCTCGATGTAAAGAGAATAATTAATGAGCCAACGGCTGCTGCACTTGCATATGGTCTTGATAAGAAGGACCAAGACGCCACGATAGCGGTATATGACTTAGGAGGAGGTACGTTTGATATTTCTATTCTTGAGTTAGGAGATGGCGTATTTGAGGTTAAGTCTACCAATGGTGATACACGATTAGGAGGTGATGACTTCGATGAGGTAATCATAGACTTCTTAGCCGAAACATTTGAGAAGCAAGAAGCGATGGATCTACGCAAAGATCCTATGGCATTACAGAGATTAAAGGATGCCGCAGAAAAGGCTAAGATTGAGCTGTCTTCATCTACGGAGACGGAAGTAAACTTGCCATATGTTACGGCTAAGGATGGCGTGCCTAAGCACCTTGTAGTTAAGTTGAGTCGAGCAAAATTTGAGCAATTAGCTGATGATCTTGTGAAGAGATCTTTGGCACCTTGTGCTGAAGCTCTTAAGGATGCTGGATTGAGCAAAAGTGATATTGATGAGGTAATCCTCGTGGGAGGATCTACTCGTATCCCTAAGATACAGCAAGCAGTAGAGGAGTTCTTCGGCAAGAAACCTAACAGATCAGTAAACCCTGATGAAGTAGTGGCGATAGGCGCTTCCATTCAAGGGGGCGTACTTAGTGGTGACGTTCAAGATGTACTACTACTCGATGTGACACCACTTTCTCTCGGTATCGAGACTATGGGTGGAGTTTATGACGTAGTTATAGAGGCGAACTCGACGATACCAACTAAGAAATCTAAGGTATATTCTACTGCGGCAGATAATCAACCGTCTGTTGAAATTCATATTCTCCAGGGCGAAAGACCTATGGCTGCACAAAATAGATCTGTAGGTAGATTTATTCTTGACGGGATACCGCCTGCGCCAAGAGGTGTTCCTCAAGTTGAGGTATCATTTGATATTGATGCTAATGGTATCTTAAGCGTATCTGCTAAAGATAAGGGAACCGGTAAAGAGCAAAACATCAGAATTGAAGCTTCTACTGGCTTATCTCAAGAAGAGATCGACAAGATGAAAGCTGAAGCTGAAGCCAATGCTGATGCTGATAAGACAGCTCGCGAAAAAGTTGATAAGCTCAATGCTGCAGATTCATTGGTATTCCAAACTGAAAAGCAGATTACCGAATATGGTGACAAAATACCTGCAGACAAGAAGGAGGCTATCGAAAATGCCGTTGCGGAGCTTAAAGAGGCTCATAAAGTAGAAGACATCGCTAAGATTGATAGCGCTACAGAGACGCTTAATGCGGCTTGGCAGGCGGCCAGTCAAGACATCTACAATGCACAGCAAGCGGATGGCGGAGATGGTGCCGAAGCAACCGCAGACGCTACAGACGGCGGATCAGACAATACTGAAGACGTCACAGATGTAGAGTTTGAGGAAGTGGATGATACTAAGTAAGATGACGGAGAATAGTCAATGACTATTCAGTTATACGATGAAATAAAAAAGCCTATGGTCTAAACCCCATAGGCTTTTGTGGTTTAAACCCCAGTTGGCAGCGATTAATAACCGATAAAAGCCAATAATTACCATCATCGTCAATTGTTTTTGCAAATAGTTGAAAATAAATGTGAAATACTTGACTATAAGTCGAGACTTCCTCAGACATTCACGTATCAACTAGGTACGGTTTCAATTCGTAACCGTGAACTACTAATTAAACAAACAGAACTTATGAACTCACGTTTTTTAACTCTCTTAATCATCCTATTGCTATGGTTGCTTTTAGGATCCTTCTTATTTAATAAGTATATATGTGGTGCTTCCGCTCCAACTCCAAAACCAGCAGCAGCTGCGGCACCAGTACCTGTCGTGCCTGAAAGTAATGGTGAGTGGGTGGTCCGTGATGGCTCACTGCTCAATGTATCATCTCCGGATTATGTACAGTTTCCAAGATCATCATCTACACCAGTAGCGCTGAGCCAACCGGTTTCACAAAACCTCAATCAAACAGCAGCGCACTTAAAGGCAAATAATGATAGACAACTTACCATAACAGGTTACTACGATGCTAATGAGTCAAACAGTAGTATCTTTTCTGATATGGGTCTTGCACGTGCAGACGCGATCAAAAGGATGTTAATCGCACAGAATGTGCCAGCACGACAAATAGCTATTGCGTCGGAGTCAGCTCGTAATGATTTCTTTTCAGGTGATAGACTTCGCAGAGGAGCTACTTTTAATTTTGGCGCGTTAGGTGATAATAGTCAACGTTTAGAAAGAATAAGAAGTAAATTTACTGTAGAGCCGATTACGGTGTACTTCGGTACTAACCAAGACGAGCTCAACTTATCTTCACAACAGCGTAAAGATATAGGAGAGATCATCTATTACTTAGACAATGTCGATGGATCTGGTCTCTCAATTGGAGGTCATACTGATAATGTAGGAAATAGACAATCTAATATCACACTGTCTCAGGGAAGAGCAAATTTTGTTAGAGAGTACCTCACTAACAATGGAAATATCCCTGCTAATAAAATGTCCACCAATGGCTTTGGCCCAGATAATCCAATCGATACAAATGCTACTCCTGAAGGAAGGTCTAAGAATAGACGAGTAGAAGTAAAATTGAACCTGTAATAACGCATAACTAATATTTAAAGAATTTATAGAAATGAAATCACAACATATATTTATTCCACTACTCATCATATTGGCAATTGCCCTAATACTATGGATGTTGGGATGTGCAACTTGTTGGTTGCTACCATTAATATTTGCCATGGGCGCTGCTTATCTCGGTTGGCTAATGGGAGGGTCTTGGTTTGGTAGTCTCTTAGGTGGAAAAGACAAAGAAATTGAGACCGCTAAGGCTTCGTACGCTACACTCCAAACTGATTACAATGCGTACGACAAAAAATACTCATTGTTATCTCAGGATAATGACAAGATTAAAAGAGAGTACGCTCAAACAAGAACAGATTGGGATGGCAAACGTGTAAAGTTAGAAGAGAGTGCTCGAAAATGGCAGACAGATTATCACGCCCTTGTTGCAGACAACGAAGCAAGTAAGAATGAATGGTTATCTGAGAGAAAAGTATTCCTAAGTCAGTTAACTGAAGCTGATGATAAGCAGGTCGAATTGAAGAATGATCTTGCGACTAAGAAAGGTGAGTGGAACAATACTCAAAATGAGCTGAAAACTCAGGTTACCGAATGGAGAAATAAGTACAATGAGCTCGAAAGAGAACAGCGAGATCTCTCTAATAAGGCTAGCAAGACTGAATCACTTGAGAGAGACTGGGCGATAAAGGCTGAAAAGTGGAATACGGAAAGAGCCCAGTGGGAATCTAAATTGGCAGCATCAGAGGAGAAGAGTAAAGGCTCAGATGGTGATTGGTCTTCAAAATATCAAAAGTTACAGAACGAGAAGACTGAGTCTGACGATGCAGCTAAGAGACGCTATGATAAACTCAACGCTGATTGGGAGATCAAAGTAAATGCTTGGAATAGCGAGCGTGCCGACATGATGCAAAAACTGCAATCTGCCGCTAATCAAGCACCTGTTGAGAAGATAGTTGAAGTTGAAAAGATTGTAGAGGTTGA
>CAZDHV010000166.1:0-3440 GCA_964505335.1 uncultured Saprospiraceae bacterium
TTCCGCTGTCCATCCACACTGGATACACTTGATAGTAGGTGCGAAGCCTCGTCGATTTTGAAATAGAATGACCTGCTGACCTTGCTCAATTGTTGATTCAATAGCGTCCTTGAGATCGTGCGATATTCCATTCTTGACCAAACCCTTTTTATAGCATTCTTTGAGGTCCACTACCTGTATAAATGGAAGTCCCGCCGATCCAAATCGTTCTGTCATCTGTACGTAGGCATACTTTCCTTGAATGCTATTATAGTATGACTCTAGAGAAGGTGTGGCCGTGCCAAGAATAACATTGGCCTGGTGCATTTTGCCAAGCACCATGGCGACATCTCGTCCTTGATATTTGGGGTTAGGGTGATCCTGTTTATAAGAGTTATCGTGCTCCTCATCTACGATGATTAACTTCAGATTATCCAAGGGTAAATAAAGCGATGACCGAGCCCCGATAAATAGCTTATTGTCAAACCTTGAGGCGTTGAAGACCTCTACCCTTTTGGCATCATTCACCTGGCTATGAAACACTAAAATTCGATCTCCGAGTTGATCTTGCAACCTCTGTACAATTTGTCCTGTCAAGGCGATTTCTGGCAGGAGATACAGTACCTGTCCTCCGCCATCCAGTATTTCTTTAATCAACTCTATAAATACTCGGGTCTTCCCACTACCAGTCACACCATGAAGTAGTACCGGTTTTTGTAGCTTAAAAGCGGCATTGATCTGATCCAATGCATGTGTTTGTTGATCAGTCAGCGGTTGGATGTTTTTCTCGACTGGAACATCTAAGATATCCAAGCGACTCACCTCTCTTTGATATATTTCGACAATGCCTTTTTTTGCAATAGCATTGATCACAGCACTATCTACGCCGGCCATATCGTATATCGCCTTCTTAGGTACCTCCTTCATCTTTTGACGAAGACTATACAAGGCTAAGAGTGCATTGGATTGCTTCTGACTGCGCTGGGTTAACTCCAGGGCCAGCTCTACGCTATCATATGGCTCTATGACTCTTACAAATGACTCTTTCTTCTTAGAGTACTTCGTGATCAGCTCTTCTTGTACAACCACAAGACGGTTATGCACTAAGGATTTAATGATCGGATAGACAGATTTCTTGTTGAGGATGTCTTGAATGACTTTAATGGTAAGCTCTTGTTGTATACTCAGGGCTTCACAAACTAGGTATTCTTGGTCGTTGAGATCTGCCTCCTGCCAGGCAACACCGTGGTTAAGCATCAACTTGGTTTCGCTCGACAGTTTTAAGCCGGCAGGTAACGCAACATTCATAACCTCACCGGGATGAGCACAATAATATGATGACAGCCACTGCCAGAACTCCAACTGACGCTCACCGACTATAGGTCCATCGTCCAACAGCGAGATGATATTACGAGTCTTAACGACAGGCTTCACATTGGAAAGATGAGTAACTATCCCGCTGTATAGCTTCTTATTAAAAGGCACCTCGACCCTCAAGCCGACCACAATAGTATCATGAAACTCTACAGGAACTCCATAAGTGTAAATCTCTGGAAGAGGTAAAGGCAATAGCACTCCTGCGTACATGCCACTTTGCTCTGTACTAAACCCCATAACTAAAAGAAGATATCTTGCGCCACTCTAAAAGTATTGGCATGTGCCTCCACAATATCAGAAACTCGATGTGAATATCCACCTCCCATGCTGACAGCCACTGGAATTCTATTCTTTTTACAAGCATCGAATACGATTCTATCCCGCTCCTTACATCCTGCACGTGTCATTGAGAGTCTTCCCAATTTGTCCGAACTTAAAACATCCACCCCTGCCAGATATAAAATGATATCAGGCTGTACTAAATCTATTAATCGAGGGAGTTCATTGCGAAGCATGGTCAAATATAGATCATCCTCAGTTCCATCGGGTAATGGTGTATCGAGATCTGATCTCATCTTGCGAAGTGGATAATTGCGCTCACCATGTACGCTCCAAGTAAATACTCGAGGTTGATCTTCAAATATCTTGGCAGTGCCATTGCCTTGGTGTACATCTAAATCAACAATTAAAATTTGATTGACCAACTGTCGAGTCAGTAACTCATTGGCAGTAATGGCAAAGTCATTGAACACACAAAAACCCTCACCCTTATCTGCAAATGCATGATGTGTGCCTCCCGCCACATTCAATGCAACGCCATGCTCCATGGCATACAAGGCACATTCTAAGGTTCCTTGGGCGATATGGCGACCACGTCGTATCAAGTCTGGCTCTACTGGAAAACCGATATCTCGCTCTGCCCTACGCTCTAATGGTAGGTTGTATAAGCTTGTGATATAATCTAGGCTATGAGTGCGCAGCAGGCTTGAGTCTGGTAAAAATGTAGGCTCAAAGAAGTTGGCTTCAGTTATCGCTCCCTCGTGCAATAGCTGCTCTGGAATCAACTGATACTTGATCATCGGAAATCTATGACCATCAGGTAGGTCATAAATGTAAATGGGAGCAAATGCTATTTTTAGCATGCTCCCATAACATATTATTTTAGGTAGTTGTTTGTTACAACCTTACTTTATTAAGGTAATATCTCCATGCATGATATCCGTAGCTCCTTGCTCATTAGTTATCTCAATGAGATAAACATAAACTCCAGAGTTAGCAGGTCTTCCACTGAATGAGCCATCCCACCCAGAAGTTGGATCATTGACAGCTTCATCAAATGATTCAAATACTTTGTTGCCCCAGCGATCAAAGATTTGCATGCTGAAAGTAGTTGTCCTTCCGAAGTTACCTTGTGGATAAAATCTATTATTACCACTGACACTTCTAGTCGTCATGACATTCGGAACGTAGATGTTGTTAACTAGGGTTTCTGGTACAAGATTTATAGTTACTTGAGCTTCTGCTATACATCCTTGTTCATCAATAATTGAAACTGTGAAAAGACTGTTCTCCGTGAGGGTAACCATAGGATCTGGACAATCAGTACAACTTAATGCAGGATTAGCACTCCATAGCACATCTACAATAGCACCTCCATCGTAATTAAGATCTAAATCAAACTCACCAGCTCCTTGGTCTAAAGGAGTTACGTCAATGCCAAGAGTTCCTGCAGGGACTTCTGGTATCGTCACATTTATTATTGACATACAACCGTCTGATCCTGCAACTTGAACATTGTAATCTCCAGGGAACAAGGCGTCAAAAATAAATGGAAATGCGTCTACCGTCACCGGGTCACTTCCGACTCCGCTGATCGTAAAAGGTGGTGCGGCGCCTGACACGTTCTGTAATACAAACATGCCATTTGCCACACCTTCGCATGATCCAATAACTTCTCCGACTAGGATGTCTATATCTGAAAAATTGATGCTCAATGTCTCTGTACTTGGACATCCATTGCTACCAATGGCTGTCACTGTATAATCTCCTGGATCAAACACTATTGGATCTGGGTCTGTACTCAT
>CAZDHV010000166.1:3540-6818 GCA_964505335.1 uncultured Saprospiraceae bacterium
AGCGGTGCAATATCATTGATGACTGTTCCGTCAGGACCTGTCCAATTGACTATAGTACCGTCTGTTGTCGCAGAAATTCTCACTTCTGAAATATCACAAGTTAGTATTCCAGTTACTTCAGCAATTGCTGTTGTCTGCTCAGAGGCCGCCATAATATTTGCTGGAGTCTCATTGATACATCCATTATCGCCTTGTATCATCACTATATACACTCCCGGAACATTAATAACGGGGTTTTCCTCATCGGATGCGAATCCTCCTGGACCTGTCCAACCAAGGAATGTTCCTTCATTAGCTGTGAATTGTAACCTTGTTGTTGAGTCATTGCTACAACTCAACACTTCATTTCTTACACTTACTTGTGGTGAGATAAAGTCTTCTATTATTTCTACTGATTCCGATACAGAACATCCATTTGCTGAAGTCACGGTAATCTCATATGTACCTGGGAAGTCAACTACTGGGTTTAATTCATCTGATCTGAATCCTCCTGGGCCTCTCCATTCAAATGTTGCCGCATCAGTTGTAGCACTGAGCATCAACATCGTATCATTATTACATGTTAGTGCGTCATCATTTACTACTAACGTAGGTAATGTATCATCAAACATGACTGTGATCGACGCTGATGTTCTACAACCTGCAGCATTTATAACCGTTACGGTATATTCACCTTCTTGAGTCACTGTTGGGCTTACTACATTTTCCATGAAGTTGTTGGGTCCAGTCCATCCAAGTACTGATCCATCAGACTCTACACTGAGCGTACCTTGATTAGTACCACATTCAGAATCAAGATTAACAGCGCTAATCTCTGGTCCACTTTCTGCTGGAGCTACTGTTGCTACATCACTAGATTCGCAGCCATTGGCTCCAATGACGAAGACCGTATAATCTCCTGGCTCTGATACTTCTGGATTTTGATCTGGAGAGCTAAAGTTATCAGGTCCAATCCACTCTATGACGGTACCTGGCGTATTGGCCTCAAGCCTTGCAATTGAAGTCGCACAATCAATCATTTGATCGATGGCTTCAACCATTACTGGATCTGTATCTACTGATACTTCGATGTCTGCACGCTCTTCACAGCCATTGTCCCCCATTACTAATACGGTGTACGTACCAGCCTCAGAAACAAATGGTCTCTCCTCATCAGAGGTAAATCCATTAGGGCCTGTCCATTCTATTAAATTTCCATCAGTTGTTGCATCCAACTGAACTTGTCCTTGAGTAGCACAAGTTATTGCAGCAGCCGGATCGACAGTGACCACAGGCAGATTCAGATCTTCATTCACTATAGCCTGTACACTGTCCTGACATCCGTTAGCTCCTACGAGCAATGCTGTATATGTTCCACCAACAGTAACTGTTGGTCTTTCTTCTGTTGATGTAAATCCATCTGGTCCTGTCCACTCTACGAATGCGCCAGAGTTTACCACTAACGTTAATTCTAACGCACCAGAGTTAAAACAGTTTATATCGCCGCCTAAGGCATCTGCCTCGGGAAACGGTCCACTCTCGAATACTTCGAGCATAGCTGTAGTATCACACCCATTAGCACCTACCACTGTCACCATGTAAATACCTGGTGTAGTAGCTATTGGTGAAGCTTCAGTACTACTGAAGCCGTCAGGGCCTGTCCATCCTGTGATCATACCGTCAGTGTCGGCAATAAGATCAACAGGTGTTCCGTCACAATCAAGAGTAATGTCTGATGCGGTAACTGCTGGTACGGTGAAGTCTTCTATGATTTCTAAATCAACTTGCGCTTCACAACCATTAGCTCCTTGAATCGTAGCTTGATATAGACCTCCTGATGATACCATTGCATTGATATCTGTTGAAACAAATCCATTTGGTCCTGTCCATTCGACAAATATGTCAGATGTCGTTAGATTAAGCATTACTTCTGGTCCACCAGCACATCCGATTGTATCCGATGTCGCTGTACCAATTGGGGTAATTGTATCAGCTGTTACTTCAACGATATCTATCGTTGGGCATCCATTAGCTCCTACAGCTTCAGCCTCATACATACCTGGCTCAGTAATAGTCGGTGTTTCATCAGTAGAAGTAAATCCATTAGGCCCTCTCCACTCGACGAATGTTCCGTCTGTTGTCACACTGAGCATCAGCTCACCATTGTTATTACAATTTATTTCTCCTCCGAATGCATCTACAGTCGGTGGCATTAGATCTTGAGTTACGTTAACTGGAAAGTCAGAAGTACATCCGTCAGGTCCAGCTATAGTTAATGTATATATCCCAGAAGTAGACACTTCTGGAGTTTCGTCTGTAGATGTAAATCCATCTGGTCCCATCCACTCAACAACAGTTCCATTATGAGTTGGAGTTAAAATCGACGTCGGATTATCACATGTTATTTCTGGCGCATCAATAGTCGCTTGGATTACCTCGATGTTCAGCATTACAATACTATCACATCCTGTAGCACTCGCTCCAGGTAATGTTACAACTTGACTTGTAGCAGCGGTAAATACTTCAGTACCGATAACTACTGATCCCCCTGCACAGATTACTTCATTCACCTCAGACATTCCTAATTCTTCGAAATTGATATTTACAAATAGGCTCTGAGAACAACCATTAGATCCAGAATCCCCGAAGAAGGTCGCTGTCGGATTATCCCGATTGAACAGTACCATATTGCCATCAAAATCAGCTATCAAGGTATCTTGATCAGCACAGAACGTCCGTATAATAGAATCTGATTGTACTGGTATTATATTGGCTTGAATATCTATGCCTAATATGCATGTAACTCTTTCAAAATGTGTAGGGTTATTAGCAGATATCCTAATTTGCTGAGTACCTGCCATAACCAATGTGTCCTGGTTTTCACACAGATCAAACTGTATCAATTGAATCTCATTATTCGCTCGAAAACTAATATTTATAGGTTGTATACTATCACAACCATTGGAAGCTGGAAATGGTAACACGTAATCAATTGCAGTATTTTCTAGAAAAACGGTGTCTATGGCATCTTCTAATTCTGGAATGAACTCGGTAGTGATTCCACCTAATATATTACCGTTGGGATCAATCGTGTCATACACATAGACTGCCTCATCAGCACAAAGTGAACTCTCAAAAAAGAGATCGATATTTCTTTGTGGTTCTAATCGAGTAATATTAACCTGCGTACCGCCGCCACAATCTGCGCTCGCAGAAGGAATAAAAGTACTTTCCGTTATGTCCATACCCATAAACTCAAAGACATCACCTTCACAGAGGGTTGTATCTATAGTTACGGG
>CAZDHV010000167.1:0-1648 GCA_964505335.1 uncultured Saprospiraceae bacterium
GTGTATTTGGACTAAATAATAAGGGAATGCACTTATTCAATCTGTATTAAACTTATATCCGTTGAAGTATTAATCATTTACCTCCACGCTCTTGGTCTCTCTAATCATCTTTCACAAAGCAATTCACAAATAGACTTTGCAGATATTTTATATAAAGGAAAATCTTATCAAGAAGTGGCTGATAGTCTGTATGTTTCGATCAATACCACACGGTACCATATCAAAAACTTATATGTCAAGATGGATGTAAGTTCGAGGGCTGAGCTCATGTCTAAACTGATGAGCTAAATCATCTCTACTTACTCTTATATAATAGACTCAATCCCCACAGTACCATAAAGCATAGAAATATACTGGTGCCAAAGGTGTCCTCAATCATTGGTGTTCGAACCGATATGGCCGATACCCCCAGAACGATCGGGATAAACAAGAAGTATCCTATCCACTTGTAGCGCTCAGATGTGATAAGTGAATAGCCTATTGCGCCAAGTATTATCGCGAGCAGAATCCATTTGGTCCAAGTGAATAAGGCCAGTTGATGTATGGTACTTTCTAACGTAGACACTCCGGTGCTGTACGCTTCTGTAAGATTGAGGAGCTGAATGTTTTCAAGGAAGTCGGCCAACACGGCTATCATGACCATTCCTGCGACATACTTCAACCAATCGTGTTGATGTAGCTCTTTGAGTTTTAAGATTATACTCAAGAGAAATGCCCCATATAGCAACATAAAAGCAAAATCTACTTTGTTGAGATTATCTAATCCTTGGATTTCAGCAGGATTGAGTGGACTTAAAACCTCAATGAGTTCCTTATCATTCGATACAAACTCAAAAGCCAAAATGACACTATTATAACCTTCCGGCGCTTTTTCAGGCAGCGGGCTGTAAGAGTTGATCATTGTCAATACTGGGATGAGTAGCAATCCCAGAAATGTAGTCAGTATTAATGGTCTCGATTGCCTGAATTCCTCGAGCATAGTAGCTTGGTTTTTCCGACTAAAAGTAACTTTTATCATACTGATCTTAGGATAAATATTCACTATAATCCTCAGGGATATCACCCTCTTGCCAACAGTCTATGGAGGCCTGAAGCCTAATTGTGGCCATTAGGTACATTCTAATCATATAGAAATAATTATATATATATTATACCCTTAATTTAAGTATCAACATGTCTGAAGGTGCTGATTTTATTGATCTGCAACTGGTACAATCAAAACCAATTGATATATCAATATAATGATTATTTATATGTCAAGTAGATTGCAAAACAACCCACTTAGGGTTTACCTGCAATTATTCAGATGTCATGATAAACCAATAATGCTCTTCAGTCCTTTGACTAAGGAGAGAAATTAGGATAGCATGGACCTCAGTGAACTATGGATAGGGGATACCGTAAAATTGCGGTCTTCGGGAAAGGTAGGCATCTATCTCGGTACTAATGCAAAGGGACGCCCAAGAGTGCGAATTGGGGATAAAGTAGTACTTACTAGACCTAATAATATAGATACTTATGAAGAATCTATCAAAGATGCCGCTGAGCTAGAATTGGAACCTATAGAGTTGTCCAAAGTATCTAATGCCGCAAATCTATCTCGAGAGATAGATCTCCATATTGAAAGTCTTAATCCGTCTCTAGCTCA
>CAZDHV010000167.1:1748-6816 GCA_964505335.1 uncultured Saprospiraceae bacterium
ATCTATCTCGAGAGATAGATCTCCATATTGAAAGTCTTAATCCGTCTCTAGCTCATGAGGCTCCGCAGATGATATTGAATCATCAGATCAAAAGATGTAAGGCGTTTATCGAGTCCATCATCACTGTCAAGGTATCACCCGTCACTATCGTACATGGCAAAGGAAAAGGACAGTTAAAGCTCGAAGTAGAATACTTGCTTTCGCAATATGATGAGTATCAACACTCAGTCCCTACCAATGATGGCGGCGCAAGTCAGATATGGTTTAAGTACTGAATAGTACCGAGTGGCGAGTTATCGAGTAGCGAGTGGACAGTAATGAGTTGTTGAGTATCGAGGTGATCAAGTAATTACTCGCTACTGATTACTGGCTACTCGATACTCAAATAATCTATCCTTCTTGGAAAAACTTTAGGGCTTCGATATTGACCTGATCAGGCGCCTCTACATTTGGGTAGTGACCTATGCCCTCCAAAACAACACAATTCGGATTAGGCACGAGCTCCTTATATCTCTCGACTAGATGTATTCCTGATACCGGATCTTCGGGCCCATTGACTAGTAATATTGGAATTGTAGTCTCTCTAAGTCCTCTTAGCCAATTTTCCCGATTATTGATTCTATCTGTCATATAATGGATGGTTCGGGAGAAGCATCGCTTCCCATTATTATAATTCAAAATCTCCCAGAAAGCATCAATCTCTTGATCGCTTGGTGGAGTATCTGGTCCAAATACTTGAATCAAGTTTTTACGTAATGTGGACTTACCGAGGAGTTTGTTAGCCCATTTGCCTAATGGACTTAGGAGTAGCTTTTGTATTGGGCGGGCTAAATGAGTCTCTGGAAAGAGTCCACCGTTTAATAGGATCAATTTTTTAATGATCGGCAGTTGCTCATCACTTAATCGTCGATATAATAGTTCTTGAGCGACACTTACAGCATAGTCGTGAGCAATAACAAAACACTCAGTTATACCCATAGCAGACATAACATGTTCCGTAATATCGGCCTGCTCTAATATAGAATAGCTATGTGGATAAGGCTTACTGGAATAACCAAAGCCTAAAAAGTCAAAAGCTATTAAATGGAAATATTGGTGGAGCTCTGGCCACATCTTGTACCAATCATAGGAGCTTGTCGGAAATCCGTGTAAAAATAATATGATTGGCTTGCCATCATGTGGATATTCCTTAACGAATATTTCATGATCGCCATATGCGATGTATCGACCATCCTTATACCATATCCTATAGTCCATAATAGATACTATCTCTGCTAATATATTCAGATGAAGATAATTTGAAATACCTTGCCACCTAATTTATAATAAGATATGGAGTTATTGTCCCTTGCTCAGCGCAATGGAGTATTGGAGGAGATGATTCAGTTGCTCGACACTAATAGAGCTCAGTTGATTAGTGCCAACAAGAAGGATCTTGATGCATTCGATCCGAGTGATCGGGCGATGTATGATCGATTAATCATGAATGATCATAAGATAGATGGAATGATTACCGCCGTTAAGGATATTCATGCAGATGCCGATCCAATAGGTGTATCCCGATATAACTGGACACATCCTAATGGTATGGAAGTTCACAATAAAACTGCACCATTCGGGACCATCATGATTATATATGAGTCTCGCCCAGATGTAACCATCGAGGCCGCAGTGGTAGCCTTCAAATCTAATAATCGAATTTTACTCAAGGGAGGTAAAGAAGCCAAACATTCTAACCAAGCCCTTGTAGAGCTATGGCATAAAGCCCTTGGTGCTACAGGACTTAGCAAAGACTGGATCACATTTTTGCAATTAAGTAGACAAGACACTCAAGAATACTTGAAGAACCCTCCGGTTAAGATGGATCTGATTGTACCTCGAGGAGGAGAAGGGCTCATTAATTATGTAAAGTCCCATGCGTCTTGTCCCGTACTCGTAAGTGGCAGAGGGAATAACTTTATGTATATACACGACGACGCTGATCAAGAGATGGCCCAAGAGCTCATAATTCAATCGAAGGTTCAAAAAATTTCTGCTTGCAACGCACTTGATAAGGTCTTGATCAATGAAAATATCGGTGATATAAAGATGTTCCTTACCTCCCTGACTGATAAACTTAAGGCCCAAAATGTCGAAGTTCTCGTTACAGAGGAGGTCGATAAGTTGCTGTCGTCCAAGGACTATATGGTTGTAATCGATGAAAATGTGTGGTATGAGGAGTTCTTAGCGATGCGAATTGTCGTGGGGTTAGTAAGGGGAATAGAGCAAGCTACGGGTCTTATTAATGAATATTCGGGAGGGCACTCAGTAAGTATAGTATCAGAAGATAAGGCTCAGGCGTCCAGATTTATGGATGCTATCGATGCAGCGGCAGTATATCACAATGCTTCCACCAGGTTTACAGATGGTGGGCAGATGGGCGTAGGAGCCGAACTGGCGATAAGTACTGATAAGTTACATCACCGAGGACCTCTTGGATTGCACCAACTCGTTACTAATAAGTGGTACGTTTTTGGTAGTGGTCATACAAGACAATAGAAAACACCTTGAAAAGAATAGTCGTAAAGATTGGCACATCAACCCTGACAGCAGGTACAGATCGTATCAGTAGAGGCAAGATTGAGGATATCGCATTGCAGATTAGCCAGTTAAAAAAAGACTATCAAATCATCTTAGTGACCTCTGGAGCGATTGCTGCAGCACGACAGTTTTCTAATATTAAGACAAATGGAGACGTACAGATCAAGCAAGCATTGGCCGCTATTGGTCAATTGCAGCTGATGCGTATGTATCAGGAGATTTTTAGAGATTACCAGCTCAATATGGCTCAGTGCCTGTTGACGTACTATGATTTTAACAATCAGGAATCACGCAACAATATCAAAGGGACCATTGAGACGCTGCTCGAAAACAACTTCATTCCAGTAATCAACGAGAATGATACTGTTGCGACTGATGAGATAAAATTTGGAGATAACGATAAACTGGCTGCTCTTGCAGCAGTGCTCTTAGGAGTAGATACTTTGATCTTGGCTACAGATATTAATGGACTATATACCGCCGACCCCAAGAGTAACCCCAATGCTCAAATCATAGCGGAGGTAAGCGACCTATCCACCATCAGTAGTTATATATCTGATACTAAGTCAAAGCAGGGTAGTGGAGGGATGAGATCAAAAATTGAAGCTGCCGAAATAGCACAGAATGGCCAAGTAGAGACTTGGATTTTAAATGGAGGACACACCAATTTTATAAGGAGAGCGCTTGAGGAGGACACCCAATTCACTAAGATATTAACACCCTGACCAATGTTAAGAATAACAGTCATACTCCTATGTAGCTTATTTGCGAGTTCCCTGGTAAGTCAGGATTTCCGCTTTAACAATTACAAGAAGACAGACCTACAGTTAGATGCTTTAGATGAGCGCTTTACTAAATATCAAGTAGTTGATTTCCCATTTAATTATGGCGAATTGCAGCAGAAGGATGGTCAGGTCATAGCAAGCCAGTTTTTCTTCGATGCGATCATCGAAATTGATTTATACCCATCATACTTGCTCAAACCAGAGTATAAGAGGAATATCCGCGCTAAGTCACAGAGTGTTCCAATGACTTATTTTGGATATGATCAGAATACAACAGCGAGCTTAACTTTTAATGATGATTTCATTTATGGGTTTGTAAGACATCAAGATTTAGGAGAGTATTACATCGAACCAGTTTCGTTTTATACTAAGGGTAGCCCTAACCTATATGTTATTTATAATTCTTTAGATGTAATCTCTGCTGATGCCAAATGCGGCGTGAATGAGACTGCGGCAAAATATGAGGATTTTACTGATAGAACCTTAAAGGCAAGTAGCTGTGAGATTATCGAAATGGCAATTGCTTCAGATGTCACCATGTATGATAGATACGGTTCTGTTGAAGCCGTCGAAAATCACAATGTCGGCGTCATGAATTGTGTCAACACCAATTTCATTGACGAGTTTGATGTCAATATAGAGTTTGAGATAGCTACCCAATTTGTATCTACCTCAGAAAGTCAAGATCCTGTATCAAATACAACGAATATTTCGACTGTACTTACAGAATTCAGTAACTGGGCTTCTGGCGCCCCTTGGTCTAATGGCTTTGACATGTATCAATATTGGACAGCGAGGGATCTTAGCGGAGGAACAGTAGGCTTGGCCTTTCAGCCTGGTTTCCACCATGTCTTAGAAGACTTCAGCTCTGGAGCGAGTTTACAGGCATTAACAGCTCACGAGATCGGTCATAATTTTAGTGCCAACCATGATTCCTCAAATGATAACATTATGTTTCCTAGTGTTATATTAACAGATGTATGGAACACACCTTCTGTAAATCAAATAAATAATCGCTTATCAACGATTGCACCATCACTTCAGAACTGCGTGCTTGATGACTCACCAATAGCTCGGATTAATGTTTCCAATACCGTGCTTTGTGGAGATGGAATAATCAATATTGTTGATAAATCATTGTATGGAACGTCAAGAACGTGGAGCACATCTGGAGGACAGATCAGTTCTACAACGGCAGAAAGTATAACTTTTGAAACTTCTACGCCGGGCACCTATACCGTCACTTTGACAAGTACTAATAGTCTTGGTTCAGATGTGGCCACTATCGATATAGAAGTACAAGCAGATAACTCATCTTATTGTACACCTTCAAATACTGTATTTGGCAATGGAGGTTTAGCGTCATGGTCCATTTTAGAGGGTTCTTCTGTAGTTTTCTCTAACAACAGCAGCCTTGCCGCTGCTACAGGAAATTATGAGAACTTCTATTGCTCCAACACAGTTTCACTAGATCCAAGTACAACCTATACTATTGCATTTACGACGGTTCCATGTGAACAAAGCGTATTCCAATACTTCAGAATATTCATTGATTATAACGATGATGGAGACTTCACTGATTCTGGCGAAGATGCGCTATCTTCTGTTTTCCTATGGTGCGGTGGGCCAATTACTCAAGGTGCCAATGGAGGTTCTGAGACTGGATTAACCTTTACTACTCCAGCGTCACCGATGATGAATAC
>CAZDHV010000168.1:0-6812 GCA_964505335.1 uncultured Saprospiraceae bacterium
CCGTAGATAGAGCTCAATTACGCATATACAACCCAGATTTCTTAGATTATACGATCACTACTTCGACGGGTGTATCGGTAGATGGCAATTTTGTCGTAGATAGTGACGAAAGCTTTACCATAAATGCCATCGATATTGATGGATGTACTCATCAGGAGGTTGTTACTATTGATTTCGATGATGATCTTGTAGAGCCAGACGACTTGAGTTGTACAGAGATTGCAAGAGATCAGTTGGAGTTTTCATGGTCTCATCCTAATCCAAATGCCAGATTTGAGATTCAAATCGAGGGCATGGAAGAATGGTTATCTATTGGAACGGATCGGTCTTATATTGTAGGTGATTTACTGTCAGATCAAACGGTCATGTTCTCGGTTCGTACCACAGCTGCTACGTGTAGTAGTCCTCAAGTAAATCTCCTATGTGGAACATCACAGTGCATAGCACCAGATTTAAATATCGTGCGCAGAGTTAATAACACTTCATCATGTGATCCAAATGGACTTGTAGAATTAGGAAGTCTAACAACTAAAGGTCCTTACAGATATTTCTTAGGTGAAGTTGAATTTTCCGACGCAACAATTACAGATCTTGATGAAGGGTCTTACACAGCTCGTATCATTGACGGATTTGGATGTGAGGCGACGATAGATTTCGTAATTGAAGGAATACCTGGCTTAGTGGTTGAGTTGGAAGTATTTAATGCGTTTTGTGGTCTAGAGGGATTCGCAGATGCAATTCCTACAGGTGGAAATCCGCCTTATCAATTCGCATGGAGCAACGGAAGTGATGAAGCTACTGCCTCGCAATTAGTTGCCGGTGAGTATACCGTCGCTGTGACGGATGCATCGGGCTGTATGTACAGAGATACATTCTCTATAGAATCTTCTGATGCGTTAACAATTGCAATCGATGATCTTGTGAACGTGAACTGCAATGGCGAGGCAACAGGAGAAATAGCTTTTTCACTTGCAGGAGGGATAACACCTTTTGACATGGAAATAAGAGATGCTCAAGATAGTCTTGTCGTCATGCTTCCAAGTGGAGATCTTAGAGCCACAGATCTTATAGCAGGCAGCTATACCTTATATGTATCTGATCGTTTTAATTGTGCTAACCGGATGGATTTTGATATAGTCGAGCCTCAACCTATTACTGTCAATGCGACAAGCTCGAATGCCAATTGTAATTTTGATTTGAATGGTCAAATCGAACTTGCGATTAATGGAGGTTCTGGAAATTATAATGTTGATTGGTCTACTGGTGATACGGGTCCTGTTTTAGGGCAAATAGCTGGTGGTACTTATACCTATATTGTCACAGATGATAGAGGTTGTAGCATTTCTGGTGAGGCTACCATTGAAAATGAGAGCTTTGTAGAATTCAGCTTGAGTTCACAGAACTTAGGATGTTCTAACATCAACGATGGCTCCATCGATATTACTGAAGTGACGGGAACCATCGAGTCGATTGATTGGAGCCATGGAGCTACAGAATTGATATTGACTGATCTAGCGCCAGATGAGTATTGTGCCACTATTGTGTTCACGGGAGGATGTACATTGGACACTTGTGTGACCATTCTTGCACCTATACCAGTTTCAACTGATATGAGTGTGGTAGACAATGTCTGTTTTGGAGAAAATGACGGCAGTGTTACTCTGGATATTAGTGAAGGGGTTGGCCCATATATAGTAGAGTTGAATGGAGATTCCTTTACTACGGATAATTCAATTACAATCGATAATCTGGCTGCTGATACATACGACGTCTCAATAGTAGACTCTCGAGGTTGTGGTGACAACATACTAGTGGTAGTTGCCGCTGCTAATGATTTACAGGTAGCAGAACAAGTAATAAATAATGATTGTAAAGGAGATGTCGCAGGCTCAATAAGCTTAAGTCTTACTGGAGTAGGGGCAGTTACAGATGTGGTCTGGACATCTCCTGATCAGATTATACGGAGAGGAGCATCTATCAACAATCTTCCGACGGGAGATTATCAAGCAGAGATTTTGACTGCAGCAGGATGTTCGTTTACTCATACAGTAACGATAACAGAACCGGATGATGCATTAGCCGGAACCGCAACAGTTACAGATGCGGTATGTCATGGAGAAGAAAGTGGAATTATCAATATAAGTCGAACGGGCGGAACAGGACCTGCAATGTATATACTAGATGGGGCAAGTCCTACTTCAGAGCCGAGATTTGAAAGCTTAGTATCAGGTAGCTATAACGTGGAGATTATTGATGAATCAGAATGCCGGTTTTTAATACCAGACATTATCGTTGGCGAACCGGATACATTTACGCTTATGCTTGCTACGGATACATCAACATTCGAATTTCAAGATGTAGATGTTGCCGTTGAGATTACTGGAGCTCAAGGGGACTATGACCTATTCTGGGAGTCCGATCCTGCTGGTCTAATTCCTTGTGCGACATGTGATAGCTTCACATTCGAAATGATAGAAAGATCTATAGTAGTAGCTGTAGAGGCTGTCGATGATAAGGGATGTGTAGCCTATGACGAGCAGAGAATATTTGTTCAGCGTGCTAATCATGTAGAAATACCGACAGCATTTACTCCTAACGGTGACGGCATCAATGATTTCCTCGATGTATTTGGCACTCCGAATGCATTGGTTACAGAATTCACGGTGTATGATAGAAATGGTGTTATGCTCTACATCGGGAGGAATATGGAGACTAACTCAGAGCTAAATGGTTGGGATGGTACTTACAGAGGCGAGTTAATGCCAGCTGGCCCATATATATGGACTGTGGCTGCAGTGTTCCCAGATGGGAGAGAGGATAAGTATTCTGGATCAACTCATTTGTTGCGATGAGGATAGTGCTATATACCATATTTATAGGCCTGATTGGTTGCGGCAACTTGTCAGCTCAAGATGTATTGCTGCAGAATATTAATGAGCATATCACGAGTCTTAATCCTGCATTACTTCACTTAAGTGATTATCAATATAAGATTGGAATAAATCATCGTGAAGCTGTAAATCTTACTCGGTCTAGTGGTCTGTCTACTCGGAGTGCCATAACACCTAATAGAATATCAAGTGTGTATGGCCAAACAACAATGCGGCTTTCGACAGTGGACTTTCTAAGTATGGAGCTGCGCATTCTGGATGACAATCCAGCTGGAGCAATAATCGCACGTACGGACATCTCGTCCTCATTTAGTTACTCTCGATTACTGTCAGATAATGGTTCAAGCCGTCAAAGATTGTCTTTTGGAACTTCGATTGGATTAGATCTCATACGATTAACAGATACTGAATTTTGGTTTGGAAGTCAATATGACCGTTTAGAGCAACGAGTAGATCTCGGTATACCTTCTGGAGAAGTAACACTAATCGATCTTACCAATAGGGCCAATGTAGATGTATCACTCGGATTGAATTGGATTTACGAGATTGATCAAACGGGAAGCTACTATTTAGGTGCTGCACTACATCATCTCAATGCCTATAATCAAGCGATATTTCGTGGGTCTACTGTACCAATCGAGAGGAGACTAACGGTAACGGCAGGTTTGAGAAGATTCATTAGTTCTAAAGTAACCTGGGCTAATACTGCGATTTACCAAAATCAAGGTGTATTCCAATCCTTGGCATTGAGATCGACTATCCATTATGTCATTGATTCATTCGGTGATGACACTGTTGCCCTTGGGATAATGCCAGTTATCCAAGATGGATTGGAAGGTACATCTCTTACTGGAGTTAATATATTGGCCAGCTTTGTTTCTAATGACATATCTCTCAACATATCCTATGAACTCAGCGCTGGGCGTATTACAGAGTTTACAGATGGTCGAGGTACTATCGAATTTGGTCTGAGTTATATGCTTAACAAGATCGGTAATACAATCACCGCTAAAAACTGGCTATACTAACAAGCTCACCCGGTGAACGCCAGGATTATATTTAGACGCAATTATCCGCTTGATTGATTCATAGTGTTGCGGCTCCCTGACGAAATCAATCGTATTCACATCAATTATAAGTACTGGAAATGTCAGTATGTTTCTAAAATATTCGAAATAGGTATCCTGTATTTTTTGAAGGTATGCGTCTTCGATGAGCATCTCATATTCGCGCCCTCTGGCATTGATGAATTGCCGAAGTGTAGGGACATCTCGATGGAAGTAGACTAATATGTCTGGTTTAGGAAATGAGGCACTTAGTACATTCCAGAGCTTGATAAAGAGTCTATATTCCTCCTCAATCAGATTGTTCTTAGCGAAGAGTAATGACTTGACAAAAGAATAATCGGCTATTGTAAATTCACTAAACATGCTCTTATGGAGTAGTTGCCGTTGAAGCTGTTTGTATCGTTCGGTCATGAAAAACAGCTCAACTGAAAATGCGTAGCGATCCTTGTCCTCATAGAATAGGGGTAAGAACGGATTGTTCTGAAAGTCCTCTAATATGAGCTCGCAGTTATATTCTTCCTTAATCATTGTTGTAAAGGAGGTCTTTCCAGACCCTATGTTCCCTTCGACACACAGATAGTTATAAGGAAAAGTAATACTCATAATATTTTGATCACTTCCGAGTCATCCTGGCATTCTGCCAATAGCTCTTTGATAGTTTTATTCAGTTGTGGATGATAGACATCCGATGCTATTTCATTCAAAGGTATTAATGTAAACGCTCTTTTATGCATTCTTGGGTGAGGGACATATAAATTATTTTCTGATATGATATTGTCTCCATATAAGAGGATGTCAATATCAATTGTACGCGGGCCATATTTACTCGTTTTTTGTTTACCCAGTAGTAACTCTATGCCTTCAATTCGAGACATCAAATCATGGGGCTCAATGTCAGAGGACAACTGTAGTACCTGATTCAGGAAGTAGTCTTGATTAGTTTCTCCCCACGGAGCTGTCTTATATAGTGAAGATTGCTTCTCAAGACTCAGAAAACCACCCAGTAAGAACTTAGCTTTCTCGATATATGCTTTGCTATTTCCTATGTTAGAACCGAGTAGTATATAATAATGCATCAATTTTGTATAGTAGCTGACAATACTCAGAGTAAAGAAATAGGGGTGTATCACTCATAATATTGTCTTATAAGTGGAAATGACGTCGTCATGAAAATGGCGATAAACCCCTGAAACTGATTGGATTATAATGATAAGACCACGCAGTTTTTGTTTGCTCTTTTATAAAATACTATGAATAAGAGGTTAAAGGGATTTAACCTCTTTTTTTTATGCCTTTTTTATAGCGTTCAAGTATTTACCCAGTTCCCTTTTTACATAAGGATATAAAAAGAACAAACCAATCATATTAGGAAATACAAGTCCTAAAATCATGGCATCCGAAAAGCCCCATACGGATTTCATGTTAGCTGCAGCACCTATCACAACAAAGAGTAAGAATGTAATCTTATAGATCAGGTCTGACATCTTGCTTTTGCCAAATAAATACATCCATGATTGCAAGCCGTAATAAGACCATGAAATCATTGTTGAGACAGCAAATAGAACTACACATACTGTCAAGAATATATTAGAATATGGAATAAATGCAGCGAAAGCGGCTGTCGTAAGACCTGCACCTTTGACTTCCACTCCATCAATGAGCACACCTCCGTTACCAGCATCACCATATTCAAAAACTCCACCAGAATTAAAAATAATGATTACTAGTGCTGTCATCGTACAAATAACTACAGTATCAATGAATGGCTCTAACAATGCAACTAAGCCTTCTGATGCTGGATATTTTGTTTTAACTGCTGAATGAGCAATGGATGCTGATCCAGCTCCCGCTTCATTAGAAAAAGCTGCTCTTCTAAATCCAAGGATTAACACGCCGAATAGTCCCCCAAGTCCTGCTTGAGGAGAAAATGCATTTCTAAATATTAGTCCGAATGCATCATCAACATAGCTAAAATTGGAGATGATAATGAATAGACAGGCTATCATATAAATACCTGCCATGAATGGAACAACTTTCTCAGTAACAGAAGCAATTCTTTTGATGCCTCCAATAATTATAATGCCTATAAAGAATGCTAAAACTAACCCGATATATGTTCCAGCACTTGATGACGTCATTCCAAATAAAGATGCCAATTCTTGAGCTGCTTGATTCGATTGCGCTGCATTTCCTCCAGCAAATGATGCGAATATGCATAGTACTGCAAAAATACCTGCAAGAACTTTTCCCAAGGTGACATAGCCACGTTCTTTTAATCCTTTTGACAGATAGTACATGGGGCCACCGTATACAGTTCCATCCGGTCCAACATCTCTATATTGTACACCGAGTGTACACTCAACAAATTTTGATGACATCCCCAATAAACCACAGATGATCATCCAGAACGTGGCACCAGGACCACCAATAGCAATTGCCAAGGCAACACCTGCTATATTTCCATTTCCTACCGTACCCGAAACCGCCGTTGCTAATGCTTGAAAATGGCTTACTTCACCTTCTTGACTTTCGTCTTTTATCGTTTCGAAAACATCTCCACCAGGCGTTGAGTCACCATGCATCTTACCTACACTCGAATGATCTATCTCATCATATTTACCACGTACAACACTAATTGCTGTAGTGAAGTGTCTTATGTTCACGAAGCCAAAAGCAACCGTGAAGAACAAGGCTCCTACAACTAAGAGAATAAGTACCAAAGGAATTCCTCCAATCTCGACAAATACAATCTTCTGACATAGATTTGAAAAAGGGGCAAAGGCCTCATCAATTCGTTCATCAATACCTTGAGCCATTCCTATTAAAGGAAACAACAACGAAGCAAATAATAGGA
>CAZDHV010000169.1:0-6734 GCA_964505335.1 uncultured Saprospiraceae bacterium
GCTGCTTCCAGCATCTTAGCAATTAGCTTTGCAGATATCGGTACTCTTGGTTTATCCTTACGATCTTGTCTGGCGTATCCATAGTAAGGGATTACCGCAGTGATGTAATTTGCAGAAGCTCTCTTTGCAGAATCTATCAAGAGCAATAACTCTAAGAGATTATCGGCAGGCGGAAATGTAGACTGGATGAAGAATACATACGACCCTCGCACAGACTCTTGAATGATGGGCTGCATCTCTCCATCGCTGAATTTTTTGACTTCGATGTCTGCTAAATCATAGCCATAATAATCTGATATTTTTTCGGCTAAGTAGTTGGATTGAGTTCCAGAGAAGAGCTTTACCTCCGACATGTCATACGGTTAGTTGGCGCAAAAATAGGAAAACATACTTCTTAGCAGTCGCTGATGTCGATAATCTGTTAATAACCTATTCATGAGGTTATGGAGACATCAAATTTTCTTCATCTTGTGTAAAAATGGCAAACTATGCGAGTCGCAGTCCTAATCGTCCTGACTATAGCGCTATTGATCTCATGTAAGTCAAAGTATGCGCATTATGAAAAACCAGAAGGCGATGTCACCGCACGAGCGGAGAGATTAGCACAGCAAAATATTATCACTGATGGTCATGTCGACTTACCCTACCGACTCAAGGTGAGAAATTTTAGACTGGAGCGAGAATTTTTAGGGATACCGATAGAAACGGATGAGGGCGACTTCGATTTTGTGAGGGCACGTGAGGGTGGCCTTGATGCGCCATTCATGTCTATCTATCTACCGTCTGCTAAGCAGTCGGAGAGTGGAGCCTCAAAGAAATTGGCCGATACCTTGATCAGTATGGTTGAGGGAATCGCTCAAGCACACCCAGATAAATTCGTAGTGGCACATACGCCTGAGGATTGCCATCAGGCTCATCAACAAGGCAAAGTGGCCTTGCCTATGGGCATGGAGAATGGATCGGGGATAGAGGATGACCTCAGCAATGTAGAATACTTTAGGAAGCGAGGCATCAGCTATGTTACACTCACTCACGCCAAGGATAATCTGATCTGCGATTCTTCTTATGACACACTTAATACTTGGGGAGGCTTAAGTCCATATGGCGTTGATGTGGTAAAGGAGATGAATCGAGTAGGAATCATGGTAGATATCTCTCACGTGTCAGACAATGCGTTTTATCAAGCGATAGAACTGTCAGCAGTACCTGTAATAGCTTCGCACTCCTCAGCCAGGAAGTATACGCCAGGGTTTCAGCGTAATATGGATGATGATATGATCAGACTATTGGGACAGAAGGAGGGAGTTATAGCCATCAATTTTGGATCGACCTTCTTGGATGGTAATATTCGCAAGAAGCGTGAAGAGCAGCGTGCGGAGTTGAGTAAGATACTTATTGATGCGGGCACAGAATTTGGCTCGCCTAAAGCCGATTCTCTTATTGCCATCTTTCAGGAGGCGAACCCAAGCTTATTTGCTGATGTTGAGCTGGTTGCAGACCATATAGATCATGTAGTGACATTGGCTGGGGTAGACCATGTAGCTTTTGGTTCGGACTATGATGGAGTAGGGGATTCATTGCCTACCGGCCTCAAAGACGTATCTCAATATCCTAACCTCATCGCCGAGTTACTGCGTCGAGGATATACGGATGAAGACATCGGAAAGATCTGCTATAAAAACATGTTTCGAGTATGGCAAGAAGTGATTGATTATGCTCAAGCTCACAACAATTAATGGCTAAACCGTCTAACCTTAAAGCATACTTGACCCTTGCATTTCTGAGTGTTATCTGGGGCACTTCGTTTATACTGATCAAAAAGTCTCTCATAGTTTATTCGCCTATTGAGGTGGCTATATTGAGAGTAGCTATTTCCGGCTTAGCATTTACGCCCTTTTTTATCATGTACTTTAAGGATCACGAGTGGAAGCGATGGCCGATGTATACCGTAGTAGCTTTATCAGGTAGTGCGATACCGGCGTTTTTATTTGCTACAGCACAGACTAAGATCGGCAGTGCTACAGCGGGCATTCTCAATTCTATTACGCCCATATTTGCCTTGCTGATCGGAATCATATTTTTTAAGGCCGCTACCAATTGGAAGCAGATGCTCGGAGTGATCATTGGCTTTTTGGGTACCGTCGGGCTGATCATGATAGATTCATCAGCAGATGATTTCAGTGGTCAGATGATCTATGGATCATTGATTGTCGCCGGCAGTGTGTTCTATGGTGCCAATGTTAACATTGTCAAGGAGTTCTTCTCCAATGTGACGCCCCTTAGATTGAGCACCTTGTCCTTTTTTCTGGTTGGCATACCCGTTATGTGCTTAATTCCATTCACCGATATTCCAGCTAAGACCATGTCAGATCCTTATGCACCATATGCACTGTCTTATCTGACTATTCTGGCTGTCGTGAGTACGATGATGGCACTATATATTTTCTACCAGCTGGTTCAGGATACCAGTGCGATATTCGCCTCCTCTGTGGCCTATCTGATTCCCATAGTCGCATTGATGTGGGGTGTATTTGATGGTGAGACACTGGGCATATTGCATGTTGTCTGTCTGGGCGTCATTGTTTCTGGTGTCTACTTGGTACGAGGAGATTAGCACAAGAGGTATTATATTTACTACCGTGAATATCCATATTAACATCAAGAGGAGAGATTCATTTATATAGTCGCTGTATAAGACTATTGATTAAGCCATTTTCCAATTCTTTATTCACTCTAATTCTTCTTTGATGTTACTACCACATATCCCTCCGTATAAGACTAAAACTGTTGAGCCCGTATACTTCAGAACACAATCTGAACGTGCCGCCAAGATTGCCGAAGTTCATTATAATCTCTTTAACCTACATAGCGACTGGGTAGTGATTGATCTGATCACGGACTCGGGCACGGGAGCAATGAGCGAACAGCAATGGTCGGAGATTATGCTGGGCGATGAGAGTTATGCTGGATCGGAGTCCTACTTTAAGCTGATTAGATCGATCCAGAGGATTACTGGATTTGAATATGTAGCTCCGACGCATCAAGGTAGGGCTGCTGAGAATATTCTGTTTTCAGCTGTGGTCAAAGAGGGTGATGTAATTCCTGGCAATGCACATTTTGATACCACGAAGGGTCACATAGAATTTCGAAAAGCAACAGCACTGGATTGTACAGTCGAGATGGCTTATGATACGGAGGTGGATTATCCTTTCAAGGGAAATGTTGATATAGTAAAGCTCGAATCAGCTATCAAAGAATACGGTAGTGAGTCCATACCTTTTATCAATGTGACAGTCACGTGTAATACTGTCGGAGGACAACCCGTGTCCCTCAAGAATATCAAGGAGACCTGTGCAATAGCGAGTCAATATAACATCCCAGTATATATGGATATCGCCCGCTATGCTGAAAATGCCTATTTCATCAAAACACGAGAGGAAGCGTATCAGGACTGGTCGATTCAGGATATCGTCAAGGAAATGTTCCGTGAAGTCAGCGTCGTCTGGATGAGTGCGAAAAAAGATGGCTTGGTGAATATCGGCGGATTCATTGCGCTTAATGACAAAGAGCTATATGACAAGCTGGGTAGCTTCACCATTATATATGAGGGGTTCTTAACTTATGGAGGCATGAGTGGACGTGCCATGGGTGCTCTCGCAGTAGGCCTCCAAGAAGGTATAGATTATGATTACCTCCATGATCGTATTACCCAAGTAGCCTATCTCGGCGAAAAGCTCAAAGAGTATGGTGTGCCGATCCAAGAGCCCGTAGGAGGTCATGCACTTTATATCGATGCTCAGAAAATGCTCCCACAGATACCGCAGACCGAATATCCTGCACAGGTCCTAGGCGTAGAAACATATATCGAAGGCGGAGTAAGAGGCGTAGAGATCGGTACCCTATTAGCTGATCGTGATCCAAGTACTGGCGCAGATCGACTGGCTAAATTAGAGCTGCTCCGACTGGCTATCCCAAGACGAGTGTATACACTCCAACATATGGACTATGTGGCAGTCACTCTGGCAAGAGTGCTCGAGCGGAGTCATCATATAAAGCGAGGACTGAAGATTAACAAACAAGCTGAAATATTGAGACACTTTACTGTTGAGCTTGATAGGATCGTGTAGGTTCACAGGTCCCAACCCCACTTCACCCAGTCTTCTTCATAGTCGACATCGGAGAGGATTTCGAGGGATTGATAACTGAGCCCCTTCTTGGTCATCTTGGCAATAGACCAACGATTGAATCTTGATGTTTAGCGATTATAATTTACGGCGTAAACTTGGTACGGGCAGATAGCTTATCGAGTCATCAATTTCTTGGCTATGCGTCTTTCATTAACTTGACTACCTCTTCCTTCAAAATAGGAATGTAACGAATAGCTATCAACCAAATGACATCATCAGATACTGAATCATATCCATGAATAATTCTATTGCGAGTATCAACTATTTTTCTGGAGTGACTGATGACTATATCTGGATTAACAGATAAAATTCTATTCATCGCTTCTCCGATTATCTCAATGTTTCGCTCAATAGCTCTTTTCGTTTTTAGATCCTGCTGGAATATGCTAAAAACCCTCTTCTCAGGAAGAAAAGTGTTGATTTCCTCAATTGCTCTATCTATATCTTCAAGCCAGACCTTTATCTCTTCTTGCATAGACAAGTGTCTTTTTTTGATTTATGATATTCTTGAAGGTCTTATTGCGAAGGGCTTTTTGTTCTAGGAGATCTATTTTTTTATCAAACAGTTTTTCTAAGTCGAATTTTAGGTCGAAGTACTTTTCAGCATACTCTATCGGATCGTCTAACAAGATCGATACTATAAAATCTATATCGCTATTTTCATTGAATTGATCAGACAGAACAGAGCCAAAAGCATACAATTCTTCGACTTGATTAGTTAGACAAACTTTATTCAGTTCTGATCGATATTTGTCGAAAATCTCCATAACAATAGTTAAGATGATACTAAATTAACCCAATCTTATTGGGATAAAGTTTCCACTCAGATATCCTAAACGAATTATTTGCCGATATGCTTATATCTCCCAACCCCACTTCACCCAGTCTTCTTCATAGTCGACATCGGAGAGGATTTCGAGGGATTGATAACTGAGCCCCTTCTTGGTCATCTTGGCAATTGTAATATCATAGACATCTTCAGTGCTCCATGGGATGTTCTGAAAGAGCGTATCGTGATACTTATTCATGCCGATGAGGTAGTAGCCACCATCATAGGTCGGACCTATAACGGCATCATCAGTTTCTAAAGTTTCGAAGGCTCGATCAATATGTTCTGTTGACAACCTCGGACAATCACTGCCTACGATGATGCATGAGTCACAGGATTCGAAGGCATACTGAAAGGCTGCCCTAATACGATCACCCAAATCGCCACCTGACTGTATGGACTTATGAAAAGTTTCCTCTGGCCATAGATCTCCAATGGTAATCTCATTGGTATAAAAGAGAAACTTATCGTGTGGTGATTCAGACACCACGTCACGTGTATGTCGCAATAGCTCTATGTAGATCTTTAAGGCTTGTTCTTCACCGACTGTGGAGGCAAGTCGAGTCTTGACCTTACCGAGTTCTGGATTACGGACGAATATGATGATACCTTTCTTAGACAAGCACTTGAAATTTGATGCAATGATAAACCATCAAAATGAAATTATATGATCTATTAAGCCGAGTTATGAATGGGGAGAAGTGTGTAACTGCCGATTCAACGACGATTTGACCGCACTCAACGATCAAAGTTTAGGATAGGCTACTTCTTACGGATACTTGAGGTATTATTAATCTGAAATACATTTAGTATGAATGCTTCAAGCAAATTGAAATTTATAGGTGCTATTCTAATAGCTGCTGTCATGATGTCCAGTTGTCTGCTCCCATCATTACATCCGATCTATACTGACAATTCAAGAGAGATTGATGATCGGATTATAGGGACATGGGTCAATGGAGAATTATCAGATGATGAGAAATTGGGTTTGGTTTTTTCTAATGGTGCTAAAATTGAAAATATTTTCAGATCAGTTATTGATGACATGGAAGTATCTTCTGAAGGAGATACCTCAATTAATTTAAATGTGGACGAAATGATAAATGACAATGGGAACAATAATTTTAACGAGTTGTATCACATTTTAAATGGAGAAAATTCTATTTGGTCTTTTGAACGAGCAGGAAAACTCACCTTTGAATCATATTTAACCGAGTCAACTGATGTTACCATCACCATGTCACTTGGTGCTGCCTCTATGGCCCCAGAAGGGTTTAAACTTGTAGATAAGGATGACCTTCCATTTTACATTTTAACACACAAGGAGCTAGAAGACCAAGATACTATCACGACTCGATTGTTGACGAATATGACAAAAATTGGGGGTGAGACTTACCTGGATTTTTATCCTTACAAGATTAACAAAGGGACTTTTGGAGGAAATTTTATTAAAGCACATTCATTCGCAAAAATGTCCGTGGACGAGGGTCAGCTATCCTTACATATGTTTGATGGAGATAGAATACAGGACCTTGTAAAGAACAGAAAGATAAGATTGAGGCATGAAAAGTTGGGGGATGATGGAGAAATCGTCCTTACAGCCTCAACAGCAGAATTAAGGTCTTTCATTGAGAAATATGGCGATGATCCTGAGCTATTTGAAGAGGTAGGGATGTTTACTAAACTATAAGGACTTGAGATACTTAAAAGCTTTTCAA
>CAZDHV010000170.1:0-1327 GCA_964505335.1 uncultured Saprospiraceae bacterium
TTTCTACCATATCCTCCACGCAGTTCTAAAAAGGAGCCTGTGTCAACCAATGCATGTATGACTTTCATGACATCATAGGCAAACTTTCTATTTTCTGGTATTACATCACGCAGCGCTGCTTGATCTCCACAATCCCAATCTGTGATAGCGCCTTGAAAGAATGAAAGGTATTTCTTTGCCACTTCAGTCGCTTCCGCCTCATTCTCAACGAGGATATCGATTACCCCATTTTTATATAGGTCCTGAGCTTTGCCAATGTCTTTGGGATGATACACTCCCAGACCGCCGCCTTCGATCATAGCAGGTCCTCCCATACCCATATTGCTATCCTTTGTGGCAATGATGACATCAGAGCAACCAGCAATAGAGGCATTACCTGCAAAGCAATAACCAGCAACAATAGCGACACGAGGAACCTTGCCACTGAGCCGCGCATATTCTACGAAGGTTGGTACATTCAACCCTCCGATGGTGATTAAGTCATAATCGACGTCTCCTGGTCTTCCCCCGCCACCTTCTACATAAAATATAATCGGACGCAGGGTATCCTTAGCGATTTCTATAAGGCGGTCGGTTTTACGATGATTCAGTGCGCCTTGGGTGCCAGCCAATACTGTATAATCGTAAGATAGAATGCAACATGCAGACGAGGCTTCATCAAACATGTGTCTGTTGATGGTGCCAATACCACATACTAGTCCATCTGCCGGAGTATTGGCTATGAGATCATCAAGATCTCGGCGAGAGCGCTGAGCGGCAACAGTCAATCCACCAATCTCAAGAAAGCTGTCAGCATCACATAAGTCAGCTATATTCTCACGTGCTGTTCGTTGATTTTTTGATCTGCGCTTAGCGACAGCCTTCTGACGATTGTTATCATCGAGAAATTTCCTCCGCTCGATAAAGTCTTGATAGTCCTTTCTTTTGTTTTCTTCCGTTGGCATAATCCTCGCTTAACGTAAATATATCGTTCCACACATAAACATATGGTGCCAGTTAAGAGCACTGCATTCTTTCGATTAAAATAATTGACTCAGCTATATACTAACCCGTATTCATTACTCTGGAGTCCAATCTCTGACCTACTATATACTCCAATTAGACAATTGATTGAATTTAAGAGCTTTGGTATTGGAGATTTCTTTTTTGTGCAAATTGCCTAGGTGTTATGCCCTTGACTTTTTTGAATATTCTTATAAAGTAGGACAAACTATTGTATCCACATTTTTGAGATAGTGTTTTCTGCCTTGGGCGGAACATTGGGATCGAGGATGATTGGGTATTTATTCAAATATGCAGGTGCAGATAGTGCCTTTGGTTACTTGAT
>CAZDHV010000170.1:1427-6722 GCA_964505335.1 uncultured Saprospiraceae bacterium
GACCGAACAGACAAATCATTTGACGCTTGCCGGGGTTTTTCCACTTACCTTTAAGCTTGCGGACGAAGCTCAAGCAGAGGCAGTTGCCTCCATGATTGAGCAACAATTTTTAGCTCCAGGAGGAGTTCGGACTACAACGGTTAATTCGGGTGAGCAATCGGATGCGCCTAATGGTTGGGCACCACTTCAGTGAACCACAATCAAAGGACTTGATAATTATGGGTATACAGATTTGGCATCAGAAATTGCCGAGCGATGGTTAATGTTGAATGAAAAAGTCTTCGATAATCATAGAAAGTTTGTTGAAAAATATAATGTAGAGGACTTGAATCTGAGTGCCGCAGGAGGAGAGTATCCATTACAAGATAGATTTGGCTGGAGTATAGGTGTATATCTGGCTTTTATGAACTATATCAGAACGGGTCAATTATAATAGGAATTGAATTAGACAGTTTGTCTTTTCGCTGTTATTAATAAACCTACCAAAATATCCAAAAAAGATGATGTTGAGATTAATTGTAAAATGTGGGCTTTTCATGACCATGCTCATTTTAATCGGTTCGTGCAAACCACCAGTAGACAAAAGCGAATTTTACAAAGCAGCTCAGGATTCAGAGTACTTTTATGAGGCTTTAGAGCAACTGACGGATGTTATTGTTCATGATATTTTTTCTCCTCCTGTGGCCAGTAGAGTCTATAGCTATCCCTGTATAGCCGCTCACGAAACCATTATTCAGCCTAATAATACAGCGGCATCTCTAGCGCATCAGTTAAATGGTCTTACAGCCATTACATCCACCTTGGATACCACCGATGTCATATTTGAAATAGCATCTATCGTAGCCTTCTATGATGTGTCTAAAGCACTTATATTTTCAGAAGATAGAATACTGGAGGCCAAGGCAAGATATCTCAATGAATTAGATTCTATCGGTGTGCCGAAGAGAGTAGCAAATGCTTCCGAGGCTTATGGTTCAATGGTTGCGGATCATATACTTGAGTGGGCTGATAAGGATAACTATAAAGAGACTAGATCGTATCCGAAATATTCTCTTGACGACGATCCATCACGATGGCAGCCTACGCCTCCTGCATATATGGAAGGTATAGAACCCCACTGGAACGCTATAAGAACAATGGTATTGGATTCTGCGTCCCAATATAAAATTGCTCCTCCACCCAAGTTTGATTTAGCGAAAGGAACCGAGTTTAGAGCCAGAACAGATGAGGTCTACAATACAGTATTAAATATTACAGACGAAGAAAGAGAGATTGCGAGTTTCTGGGATTGTAATCCATTTGTGATGAATCAGACTGGTCACATGATGTTCGCTACCAAGAAGATAACTCCAGGAGGACACTGGATGGGTATTTCCAATATAGCAAGTGAAACAGCTAAACTGGATTTGGGTAGCTCTATTAAAGTATCGACCTACGTTTCTTTGGCATTATTTGATGGATTTATTTCATGCTGGGATGAGAAGTATAGATCCTCATTAGTTAGGCCAGAAACTATCATTAATGAGCATATTGATGAGAGCTGGACTCCTGTGCTCCAGACTCCACCATTCCCTGAGCACACCAGTGGACATAGTGTGATTTCCACCTCCGCTGCTACAGTGTTGACTGCCATGTTTGGAGATTCGTTTAAGTATAGAGACGATGTAGAATTGAAATATGGACTACCAGTAAGAAATTTTGGTTCATTTAAGGAAGCTGCCGAAGAGGCCGCCATCAGCAGATTGTATGGGGGAATTCACTATATGCCTGCTATTACCGAGGGGCAGATCCAAGGTGAGAAAGTAGGTAGCCATTTAGTGAGAGACTTGGATATAAAAATGATCAGCAAATAATTTTATCATACTGTGGTCATAGGTTGGTTGGCTTGATTTATTTCATAAATGTATTTAGTCGTTGATTGATCCATACCAATCATACGAGGGATTGGCCTCAAGCTTGAATATCACAGTGAAATAAGCATACGGAAGTTCTATGCAATACTCAAGTAAGTTAGATTATTGGATACGCTATGCAAGTTTTAGGGGCAATGTTGCCAATTAAGAATGTGGGATTGTCTCTATTTAAATAATAGTCTCCTATAACTTGCTTGAAATTTCACACATATGTCCTTAGACCATTTTAGAGAGGAGGTTGTCGATTTTTTAGAGACAAATTGTCCTAAATCTATGAGATCCCCTATGAAAGACGAGAAAGACGCCTATTGGGGAGGGCGCAATGCATCATTTACCAGTGAGGATCAAGAGAAATGGTTTCATGCTATGGCTGACAAAGGTTGGACAACTCCAACATGGCCAGCAAAGTATGGAGGTGGTGGACTCTCTAAGCAAGAAGGCGTGGTGCTTAATAAAGAAGTACAACGTATGGGCTGTCGCTCACCTCTATTGAGTTTTGGAATCTGGATGCTTGGCCCAGCACTACTCAAATTTGGTAGTGAAGAACAGCGAGAAGAGCATATACCGGGTATTATAAAAGGGAAGATAAGATGGTGCCAGGGGTATTCAGAACCAGGTGCTGGATCAGACTTGGCTAATCTGCAGACGACGGCACGGTCAGATGGTGATCACTATATCATTAATGGCCAGAAAGTGTGGACTTCTTATGCGGATCAAGCTGATAAGATATTTGCGTTAACTCGTACTGACAACTCTTCAAAAAAGCAGATAGGTATCACATTTTTACTGATAGATATGTTGAATGAGGGCGTTACGACGAGACCTATTAAATTGATAAGTGGTAAGTCTCCATTCTGTGAGACTTTCTTCGATAACGTCAGAGTGCCCAAAGCAAATGTAATAGGAGATGAAAATGCAGGATGGACGGTAGCCAAGTACCTGCTTACGCATGAACGTGCTATGATTGGCGGTGCTGCGGATTCAGATGTCATGACGCCGATCTCTCATTATGCTAAAAAAGAGATCGGACTAGACAACAACGGTATGCTTAATGATCCTATGCTCCGTAATATGATAGCAGAGTGGGAGATGGATGCAGCGGGCTTCAAGTTTACACTCGATCGATTTAATCAAGAGATGAAGGCCGGTCAGCCTATAGGTGCCAAGTCATCTTTTATGAAATACTATGGCTCGGAACTCAACAAGTCAAAGTATGAACTCAGATTGAAATGTGGTGGTCGTTCTGCTCTCGCTTGGGACGGTGATGACTTCAATCAAGGTAAACTTGCACGACAATTTTGCCGTACAAAAGGAAACTCCATTGAGGGAGGAACCAGCGAAATTCAATTGAACATTGTGGCCAAGCATATCTTGGGTCTGCCATCATCATAAACAGAGTAATGGGATACGTATTAACAGAAGAGCAAGAATTTCTAAAAAGCTCTGCCAAAGATTTATTGAAAGGTGCTCCCGTAGCATTAGTAAGAGAATTGAGAGATAAGGAAAATGAGTTAGGATACTCGGATGACCTGTGGAAAGCTATGGTAGAAATGGGTTGGCCATCTACTGCCTTATCTGAAGATCTCGGAGGATTGGATTTTGGTTTGAAAGGCCTCAATATCATTATGGAAGAGTGTGGACGCACCTTGTCTAACTCCCCATTGTTTAGTAGCCTACTATCGGGATTGATTATACAGAAATATGGTGGACAATCTCATAAGGCTATACTCTCGGAGAGCGTGGTAAATGGTGTTCCTATCGCCGTAGCAGTACAGGAAGGAGAATCCTATAATCCTAAGAGCAATAAAACACAGTTGAGCGGTGGTGTTTTATCTGGCGAAAAGACCATGGTTGCAGATGCTCATGTTGCTAGTCATTTGTTAGTAGCTTGTAGTGGAGAGAGTGGAGTAGAGGTCGCATTAGTTCCTACTGATACGACTGGTGTTACAATCACTAAGGGCTTCTTTATGGATAGCCGATACTATAGCACGGTCAGTTTTGATAGCGTAGCAATCGCTGATGATCAGATATTGTCTGCAGGAAAAGGAAAGTCCATCATCAACTATACCACTAATTGTGCATCCTTATTACTAAGTTCTGAGCTAATAGGACTGATGAGTGAAGCATTTGAGCGTACTATAGAATACATTAAAGAGAGAAGACAGTTTGATCGAGTCATCGGTAGTTTTCAAGGGTTGCAGCACCGTGCAGCAGATCTATATGGGGAAATAGAAGTTGCTAAGAGCTTGGTGCTAAGAGCAGTCGATGCACTTCAAGAAGAAGATATCACTGCTACAGCAATTTGTAGCATGGCTAAAGCCAAGACGGCTAAGGTAGCGCAAGTAGCCACTAATGAAGGTGTGCAAATGTTTGGAGGCATTGGAATGACTGATGATGAAGAGATTGGTTTCTTTTTGAAAAGAGCAAGAGTTGCCATAGCACTGTTTGGTAATTACTCTTATCATCTGAATAGGTTCGCTAAGATGAGCGGGTACTAGATGATATCATCAAACTCATCCTCGTCAACAGATGTTCCAAGTGAACCAAGTATATCGAGCTTGAGATTTTCTTGAGCACTAAAGATGGTCTCAAATTGTTGCTGAAAGCTTTTGTCAGAACTTATCTTCTGAATTTTTGTGGAGGGATCGTCGGAGAGGTCTCCTAGTTTAAAGACTTGTTCGGTAGAGCCGTTTTCTACTTTTAGCATATACCGATTGTTATGATAAAACATGGTATACTTCCAAGCATGGGTATTCCATTCTTTGATGATTCTCATTGAGACGATGTATGTGTTTTGATAATACTTTTTGTCAGTGCGTTATACAGCTCGGGATCCATGTTTAACTGCTGTAATATCTTAATATGCTTCTGGATTGTCAATTGATCATCTCGTTTAGCAGGGCCCGTTTGCAAGTCGGCGGGATCAGTATCCTCACTAATTTTTCGAACAGTTTCATAGATCAATGGCATTAGCAAACTGAAATCGACTCGTTGCTTTTCACAATACTCAAACGCTTTGTGGTACAGATGATTAACAAAATTATTTACGACAACTGCAGGGAGATGAAGCTTAGATCTATAATCATCCTCACAAATCGTGACCCTACCACTGATGGTCTTGGCGATTGAAGTGAGAAGATTCTCTGTTTTTGTATTGTTGCCAGTGACCAATAATGGAACATCTCTAAATGAAATAGGATCTTCTTTTCTCAAGGTCTGCAGTGGATATAGTACTCCATAGTTATCATATCTGCTCAATAACTCGGATGACTTGGTACCAGAGGTATGTGCGACTACAGCTTTATTAGAGATAGAAATCTCGTTTAATAGATTAGCTACCAGCTTGATCGCATCATCATTAACACATATCAAGTAAAGGTCT
>CAZDHV010000171.1:0-1593 GCA_964505335.1 uncultured Saprospiraceae bacterium
TCAAGATATAATAAATCAAATTTTGTCCTCCTAATTATTTCATCCAAGCTGGAAGCATAGCCATACTTCACCTGTCCCCATGAGGTGATGCCTGGATGCACTGAGTACAGCCGACGCAATTGTGGGTTAATCTCGAGAATCTGATTGACATAATATGGTCGCTCTGGCCGCGGCCCCACTATAGACATATCCCCCTTCAGTACATTGTAAAATTGAGGTAGCTCATCGAGATGAGTTTTCCTTAGAATTCGTCCTACGCCGGTGATACGACCGTCATCCTCACTGGAGAGCTGAGGTCCCCCCTGTTCAGCATCATCGATCATCGTACGAAACTTGTAAATCTTAAATGGGGTCATCTTCTTACCCAAGCGCTCTTGGCTATAGATTACAGGCCCCTTGCTTGTTAAGCCGACCATCAATGCAATTAAAGCAAGAATGGGTACAAACAATACTAAGACCACTATGCTTGTAATCACGTCGATTAACCTCTTGAGATTCTTCTGCCAGACATTCATCGTGTCAAGCTTTACCTTAATTGTATCAGTGTTCAATTCATAGGCGTAACTCAAGTGCGCCAGTCTGGCTTGATCGGTAACTTCCTTGGCTCTGATGGTAGTTTCTGAGTTAATAAATGGCGATAGACTCAAGAGCTTCTTGACACCATCATAATCCAAGGAATTGATGACTATCTCGTGAGCGGTCTCTAATAGATTAAGGTTTTCCAGTAGCTTATTAAATGATACTGGCGCAGCCATTTGAAATCGAACGCTGATCGAATTTTGCTCGTCACCCTCACTGCTGATGCAAATCGTCCTAAGGGGGTTTTTCCCTGAGTTGACTCGTGCATTATACAGTGTATAAAGCAACGCTCTTACGAGGAAGTGCGCCAGTAATGACAGCCAAAAGAAGATTGCAAAGGTCTTAACAAACGATACTTGTCCAAGGGTCAAGTCATCATAAAACACAAAAAACAATAGCCCTAATGAGCCAACAATAATAGCCCAAAAGCTACGCACCATTATGACCGAATAAGACTGTTGATAGAGTGGTCGGTAACTACCGAATACTTGAAAAATAATCAACCAACAGATCGGAATGACAGCAATGCCATACCAATACTTTGGGTCATCATAAATGGCGTCGAATAACTGCATCTCTGGGTGGATCAAAACCTTGCGGTAATAGAAAAACATGGTCCAAACTGAAATAGCTATTATCCAGTCCACGAGTCGATAGAAGTATATGAATCTAATATGAAAATCCATCCTATCTAAATCGGAGTAAGAGATAGCCGAATGCTATGATGATAACCAGCAACACACTGGCCAATTGAACTGATTTATGGATCATACTGACGAATAGCAGGATCTCGTCACGATGCTGCGGATATCTGGTCAAGACTTCCTTCTCCATCTTCTCCTTATTAAAAAAATGACTGGTGTTGAACTGGATCTTATTCTGAACCAGATACTTGTAATGCTTAAACACTTTAGCTCTGAAGTAAATGTTTACTACGAGCATAGCAACAAAAGCCGCAACAATGATCAAGAATAGGAGATTATACATGATGTAGTTTCCGAGTATCTAACAGTT
>CAZDHV010000171.1:1693-6669 GCA_964505335.1 uncultured Saprospiraceae bacterium
GTCTATCATCGTCTGTCGAAGACATTAAGACTATAAAACTATATCAAAAACCATTTTGAAAAAATTATATTGGACTTATATAAACCATCTTATGAATAAATCCATCGCTCTCGCATTACTCTTTATGTCACAGCTCGTATGGGCTCAGGACATCGATCTAAGTTATTACCTACCCCGAGACATAACTTATGATCAGTCTATTCCTACCCCTAAGGAGGTCATCGGACATGAAGTCGGAGAATGGCATGTCACTCATGACAAGCTCTACTATTACATGAAGGAACTGGCGGAGGCATCTGATCGGGTCAGTATCACTGAGTATGCCCGAAGTCATGAAAATCGCCCCCTCGTCTACCTGACGATCACCTCTGAGAAGAACCGAGAAAATCTCGAAGAAATACGCCTCGAACATAAGAAACTGACAGATCCCTCCGAAAGTGGTTCTGTAGATATCGACAATATGCCTGTGGTCATCTATCAAGGTAATAGCATCCACGGTAATGAGCCGAGCGGCGGCAATGGGGCGCTTGCTACCGCCTACTACTTAGCAGCGGCGCAGGGTGCATATATCGATGACCTGTTAGACAATGCAATCATACTGCTTGACCCATGTTACAACCCTGATGGATTCCAACGATTCTCGTCATGGGTGAACTCGCATAAGGGCAAGAACCTCATCTCAGATCCCAACAGCAGAGAATACAATGAAGTATGGCCTCGTGGTCGGACGAATCACTACTGGTTCGATCTTAATCGAGATTGGCTATTGCTCACACATCCGGAGAGCCAAGGACGAATTAAGCACTTCCACCATTGGAAGCCAGATATCTTGACTGATCATCACGAGATGGGCAGTAACTCAACCTTCTTCTTTCAGCCAGGAATTCCGAGCAGAACGAATCCCAATACACCCATACTCAACCAAGAGCTAACAGCCGAAATCGCCACCTTCCATGCAGCTGCATTGGATGAAATCGGTAGCCTGTACTATAGCCAAGAGTCATTTGATGACTACTACTATGGTAAGGGCTCTACCTATCCCGATGCGCAGGGATGTATCGGAATCTTATTTGAGCAGGCCAGTTCTCGGGGGCACTATCAAGCGACAGATCACGGCATTCTAACATTTCCATTCTCGATCAGAAATCAAGTGGCTACGATGCTCTCTACGCAGAAAGCTGGATTAGCGCTACGCAAAGACTTGCTCGAGTATAAACGAAAGTCATTCAAGGAAGCGCAGTCACTAGCGAGTAGTAATGGCGTCAAGGGCTATGTGTTCAATGATGATGGAGATCCATATAGAGCAGAGCGATTCATCTCTATCTTGCAGCAGCATCAGATACCAGTATATCACCTCAATCAGTCTACTGATGATTTTGACACAGCAGGTTCCTATTATGTGCCACTGGATGCTGAACAGTACCGGCTGACGAAGTCAATCTTCGAAGAGGTGCACGAGTTTCAAGATAGTTTGTTTTACGATGTATCTGCCTGGACCTTGCCACATGCCTTTAACCTCCCCTGCCGAGAAGTAGGTGCGAGGAATGGACTCAGAGGTGATCTTGTTGATATGGACAAGGATATGGTCAGTGGCAATATGATTGGTACTGGTCGGCCCTACGCATATCTCATTCCTTGGCATCAGTACTTAGCCCCTCGCCTACTCGATCAATTACATAAACAAGGCGTAATTGTGAAGTTGGCTAATCAAGACTTTAGCTCAAGGATCGGAGACGAGGAACTCGCCTTTAAGGCAGGTACGCTCATCGTACCAACAGGTAATAATCAGGGTATGGATGCCGCTGAGATGAATAGCCTTATGACGAGCTTAGCGCAAGACAATCACCTAAATATTTATATCACTAATGGTGGCCAGACAAGTGTCGGCGTAGATCTCGGCAGTCGATCATCTAACCTGCTGCCAGCACAAAATATCATGATGGTGGTGGGTGACGGTGTCAACTCCTATGATGTGGGTGAGATGTGGCATCATTTTGATCAGGTGTTGGACATCCCGGTGAGTATGATAGAAATGGATGATATCTCCCGTGTAGACTTATCAGCATACACCACGATTATCTTACCAGATGGCCGGTACAATGGCTTGAACTCATCAGCTACAGATCTAAAAGACTGGATACGGGGTGGCGGAAATCTCGTCGCCTTCAAGGGAGCTATTAACTGGCTGGATACTAAGGACATCGTCAGCGTAGACACTAAAGGTGGGGGCATGTCAGGTTCCTCAAAAGATAGAAAGCCATACAGCGCTGCTGGTGCCGATCGTGGTGCGCGAGTTACTGGAGGTATGATCGCACGTGGTCAGGTGGATACGACACATCCATTATTCTATGGTTATAATCGAGAGGAGATGTACTTCTTCAAGCGTGGTAATTCTTATTATGAGCATAGCTCTAATGTCTATAACACCCCTGCTGTTTATGACGAGAATCCGATTGCCAGTGGTTACCTCCACAAGAACAATGAGGAGAGATTAAAATCGGCTGCTGCCGTCTTAGTACACAATAATGGTAGTGGTCAGGTAATCTGTATCGTTGACAATCCACTGTTTAGAGGATATTGGTGGGGAGGAAGTAAGCTCTTTGCCAATGCAATCTTCATGGGATCAACGTTGTAAGAACAGATTGGAAACAACTATAACTCACGACCAAGCTAAACGTGTAATAATTGGTGCGATTCTTGATGAAGATAAATTAACATATTAAATATTTTTATAATATATAACTCAATGAAAAACATCATTACCCTCTTGTCCCTGGCCCTATGTCTCGGAATCTTTTCATTCACGACCTTGAAAGAATCCAATGAGGTAAAACCACTCATACATACCGTGTTTTTCTGGCTCGATGAAGAGCTGTCAGAAGCTGACATCACGGAATTTGAAGCGGAGCTAGTCAAGCTGGGGACGATATCTACGATAGACCAATATTACTGGGGCAAACCAGCGGCAACTGAAGACCGAGGAGTCATAGATAACTCGTACAGCTATGCCATCAATGTACACTTCAAGAGCATTCAAGCACACGACACCTATCAGACTCATCCCAAGCATCTTGAGTTCCTAAAACAAGCCCCTAAATGGACGAAAGTCGTCGTGTACGACAACGAAATATCTCATTAGTTGAAATTAATCGCATCTATACTCATCAATCCTTCGATAATTACCGTTACATAGCCATCGAAAAGTATGTATCATGAATGATGAGTTTTTTGACCGACTAATTGGTGAGCACACATTGTGTGAGACTTGCCCAAGTCCAGAGGAAGTTGCAAAGTTCTTTAGGAAGCTACTTGGCTTCTTTTATTTAGACTTCTCCACTAAGCCATTGAAGAGCCACGATGCACTTCAAACTGAGCTTAATGAATTGAAATTAGAGTTAAAAAGCCTGCTTTCTCGCAATCCGATGAATGCCATCAAAGGCATTGACAAGATAAATGACCGGTTCTTTGAGGGAATCACGGGTATATATGAACTCCTCAACTTGGACATTATGGCCATCTATGAGGGTGACCCTGCGTGCCAGTCTCGAAGAGAAGTGATTCGCACTTATCCAGGCTTTTATGCAATTGCGGCATATCGTGTCGCTAACCTACTCTACAACTTAGATGTAGAAGACCTTCCAAGAGTAATTACTGAGCATGCCCACAGCCTCACAGGTGTGGATATTCACCCAGGTGCCACAATTGGCAAATCATTCTGCATTGATCACGGTACTGGGATCGTAATCGGTCAGACCTCTATCATCAACGATCATGTCAAGATGTATCAAGGAGTAACTCTGGGAGCGCTGAGCGTTCAAAAATGTGACGCCAATATGAAGCGCCACCCAACTATCGAATCTCATTGTGTATTATATGCCGGTTCTACGATCCTCGGTGGCAATACAGTGATCGGCGAAGGAAGTATCATCGGTGGTAATGTATGGGTGACCAAGAGTGTTCCACCAAAATCTAAGATCTACTACCAAGCCAAAATGAATACAGACGATAATATCGATGTTGTCGTCTTTAAGGAATACGCTAAATAATACAGACTTTGAACAAGCTAAACGAACTCATCGGGAATACTCCCCTAGTTGAGGTGCAAAACATTTTCCAAAAGGATGGCGTCAAGCTCTATGGAAAATTAGAAGGAAATAACCCTGGTGGCAGCGTGAAAGATCGAGCTGCTTATGGGATGATTAGCGGTGCTATCGAGCGTGGCGATGTCAAGGCTGGCGACAAGCTCGTCGAGGCGACAAGTGGTAACACTGGAATCGCCCTAGCTATGATCGCCCAGATCTTCGGATTGAAGATGACACTGATCATGCCTGAGAGCGCTACTCGCGAGCGAGTCCTAACCATGAAAGCATATGGTGCTGAGGTCATCCTCACCCCTGCTGACAAGACGATCGAGTACTCACGCAAGCTTGCTCAAGACATGTCCGAAGAGCAAGATTATCATATGCTTAATCAGTTTGCCAATCCTGATAACTATGGGATGCACTATCGCACCACTGGCCCCGAAATCTGGAGAGATACCCAGCAGACAGTGACACACTTCGTCTCAGCTATGGGTACCACAGGCACTATCATGGGTGTATCACGATACCTCAAGGAGCAAAACCCAAAAGTCCAGATCGTAGGGACACAACCAGAGGATGGCTCCCGGATACCGGGTATCCGTAGATGGTCGCCAGAGTTCTTACCTGCCATCTACGAAGAGGAGCGGGTAGATCAAATTATCGATGTATCACGAGATCAAGCCATGACTATGGCTCGACGACTGGCCAAGGAAGAAGGTGTACTAAGCGGTATGAGCAGCGGTGGGGCACTCACAGCAGCCATACAAGTGGCAGAATCTATAGATACAGGTGTAATCGTATTTATCGTGTGTGATCGGGGTGATCGGTATCTAAGTACTGATTTGTTTACGTAAAATTCAGTAACAAGGATTCAGAGCACGCTGCCTATAACTT
>CAZDHV010000172.1:0-6656 GCA_964505335.1 uncultured Saprospiraceae bacterium
AAGTATAGCCTAATTTCGTCCAACCATTTATCTCTCGTATATCAGTACTGGTCCCTAGTATGGTATAGTTATTTCCTCCGTCCGTCGACACGCCGAGCCTAACTCTTGGGTCAACCTCATCATTAAAGCTTATGTTTAAAATCCAAGTGCTAAAACTATATTCTCTAAATGGTACGACTGTCAATGTTTGGTTCCAAACAATATCATCTGCCGCATCAAAATCCACAACCATAAATGCGCTGCCCTCGATAGGTGTACCGATCCATTCTTGATTACTTCCTTGCTGAGCGCCGCAGCGACAAGCATCCTGCTCGATAGCATACTCTCCTCGCTCCACATCACGATCTGGGCCACAGTCAGAGGTACACGTTCTGAATACGTAGTCTGATGAGAATCCAGTATTGCCCGATTCAAATCCTGGATTAGTGATTAGATTGTTGGTGTTATAACATTCAAAGGCGTCAGGAATGCCATCGTTATCATCATCATTATCAAGTCGATCTATTATAGAGTCATTATCACTGTCACAGATGGTTTGCGAATCACAACTATCATCAAGGCAATCTATTAAGCCATCACCATCATCATCCGTGCCATTATCACATATCTCTATATCACCACTTATTGATACATCATCAACTGCAAAATCAGGCCTGAATGATCCATCTTGATTGCGCCACCTGAATGCAATTCTAATTACACCGTCACTAGCATAAGGTGCCAATGACACCGTCCTTTCTTCCCAAAAACTAGTAGTCCTGCTCTGTGTGATAGAAGAAATTGAACTGGCTAATACCGTACCCGCCTCGTTAGTTATATCTATGTGTAGTCCATGATTGGTTCCATTGCTTGCAAAATTATGCACCCAAAAAGAGAGGTCAAACGAAGAATCTCCTCCCAAATCAAAACTCGGTGATAGCATTATAACTTCAAAATTGCTGTTGCCTGAAGCCTCGACATATACATACTTCCCTGAACCTGTAGTATTGTCACCATTAGGCCCTGTACCTCCTGAAAATGTACCTCCTGAATTTACTCCCCATTGAAAACATGAACGATAGTTGGCGGAAGTATTGCTTGTACATTGATCTCCAACATTCTCGCCGGCAACTTGCTGCCAAAAAGTTGGAAGCACTCCAGGAGAACCAGGGTTGCCAGATATCAAGAGTGTGGCAGACTCGAAATCTTCTGTATATGGGATACTAATTTCTTGAGCACTACTATTGATTAGGTACAACGAACTGGCTAGAACTATTAATATTATCCTAGCCATCAGGGATCTTTAATAACAAAAACAACATTAATAACCGTGTAATTGTCAAAAGGAATGGAGATAATATCATAAGTCATTACCCCATCAGCATCGATTGTTACATTATCTAGGATTGTATTGTCAAAATCTGTAATGTAAAATTCTAATTCGTCCTGGTCGTAGAATGGTATAAATCCAGACGATCCATCACTACTTATAGCCGGTGTAGCCATCTGATCGACATAATCTGCATGCAAATCAAGTGATGCTCCAGTAACAATATTGGAGGCATCTATGACAACTGCAGGAGGATAGAACCATCGGGTATTTTTAGCAGTATTGAGTTCTTTAACCTCTCCTACGCTATTAGTTGCTAATATGTAGTCCACATTAGTTGTATCTGCTTGAGCGCCTGTACCATATTCGCCCAATGTCACAGTCCCTCCCTGTACATCCAAGCGTGCCGAAGGCGACGTGGTACCGATTCCGACATCACCATCAGCCTCAAAAGTGATATCCCCAGCTCCTGTACCGTCGATTGTCAAACTGTTAGCGTTGAGATCAATAGTTCGTGAACTGTCTAAGCTGCCATCTGTACTATAAATATTGTCTGAGCTTCCCAAAATTGGAGCCAAGTCAACAGTCGCTGGGGGCACGCCATCGTCTTCAAGAGATAACTGAAGCTCCGTGCCTACGAGCTGAATCAAGTCAATTTCCTGATTATCACTATCCTCCCCTGGCACAAAATTGGAGCCGTTATAAACTAAGATTTCTCCTGCTGTAATTGTAGATGCTGACACGTCCATAAGATCTTCTAAGAGACTATTGGAGGCCGGTGTCGCTCTGATCCGAAACCATGCTGTCACTCTACCTGAAGTACCCTCAACTGACGTCGATATCGTTCGAAAATTAACAATATCACCAGCCGAAATTCTTAAAGGTATTGGGAATACATTGAATCCTTGTTCTGTGCCGGAGGTCTCTACTTGATAATCCGATAGACCAGAATTTGAATTATGTACTGCTCTTACTATTGTGTTCACCCCTCCTTCATGATCAAGTGACATCGCCCAGAGTTCACAATCCACAGGTATAACAAGACCGTGACCATTTGGCGTATTATCTCCATTACCAAAGGCCCATTCGAAAGTGTTATCCGCTAGCGGACCAGTCTCTTCCGCCCACATGTTGAAAATAGTATAGCCATTGTCTGTCTCTTGGGGCACAAAGTTTATCCCGTCCCATGCCAATACATCTCCAGCATCTGGCACTCCCGTTGTGATATCTACATCGTCATGAAGATCAATTGATCCCCTCCTTAAGCTATCTAAATCTAGCTCATTGGATGCTTCTCCGTCATCTTCTAATGAGATGCTCAAAATTGTGCCATCAAGATCTAATTCATCTATCATCTGATCATCAGTCCCTACGTCGTCGGAATCTACCCAGTCTGTCCCAGTGGTAGTACTGCTCAACAGCTGTCCTAGTGTGCCAGCATCTCCAGCAGCATCTTCAAGAGTTCCATCAAGACGCATATTCCCAGCTACATGCAATAGCTCATCTGGGATGGTAGTCCCAATTCCCACATGACCTGATGGTAGTAGCGCAATATCATCGCGAGTATCGGGATCATTCTCATTTTCAGCACCTATACTCAACAATGAGGTCTGAAGACTGCCACCAGCTCGATTATCATCGTACTGGATATAACCAAAATCACTACCTTCATCAGTCGAACTCTTAAACACGAGAGAGCTAGCTCCTCCATCATTACCGTGTTCTAATAAGATTGTCCCCGAGTTTGCGCTAGCGGGTGTTCCTATAGGTTCAGTAATGTGTAATGGGGCCTCAGGGGTAGGTTCGCCTATCCCTAACTCTCCCGTGGACTCAAGAGTAACATTGTTCGTGCCTGAAAATGTTAAATCGAAACCTCCCAGCTCCAGCGTTCTGTCGCCTGTGAGCGTTCCATTAGAATTATAAATTGTTGTGTCGACAAAGCCGTCTTGTGTAAGACAGCTCCATTCGATGCCACTGTATATCTGTAAACAAGAATCTGTAAGATTGTATATGATATGACCCGTATCCCAGGATAATTGAAGATCTCGCTGGGCAGATGTCATTCGTGAGGGAAGAAAACCCTTGGACGTGCTTTCTATTTCAATGAGAGAGGCCTCATCAATAATTAGGGGGTTGTCACCTACCTTGACTTGGGCATAAAGCCCCGTCAAGTATAATGTACTAGCCATTATTATTAGGACAATTCTAAACATTTCTCAGGCACGCTATTCCGTACTTTCTTAAACCTCCAATGAGGGGTTTATAGGTACGGTTTTAACTTATGGTAAAAATATTAATATATTCTATACTTGAGAATTTTCTCTAATATAATGTTGGGTTTTATCCAGAAATTCAAATAAAAAGAGGGGTATCGATTTCTCGATACCCCTCTGTCGCTTTTTTATTGAGTTTTTCCCTACTTTTCTGAGACCTCTTTTTCTAATTCGACATAATTAGAAGATTTAATGAGATCAAGAACTTGGCTAGTTTGTTCAGCAAGTTGGTCAATTCTATTTGCTTGTACTGCAATGCTCTTTTCTTGACTTGCAATTTTTGCTTTCTGAGCATCAATTATATCCTGTTGCTCCTTAATAGCTTGTGTTAATAGGGCTGTAATTTTTGCATAGTCAACGGCCTTGTAGCCTTCGCTATCGGTTCGTACAACTTGAGGAATGACGGCTTCAACTTCTTGTGCAATAAAACCAAGTTGATTGTACTCTGGAAAGTTCTTATCCGTAAATTCTTCTGTTCTAAAGTCGTAAGTCACTCCTCTGAGTTCTTGAACCATGGAGATTGCATTATCAACTGTATTGATATTCTTTTTAAATCGTTCATCAGAACTTGAGTGCACTTGGATCGCAAGAATATCTCCATTGACGTCAAGCTTAACTTCACGTCCTGGCATGATCGCAGCGGTTACAGTATTCCTTCCAATTGCCATGCGACCATCCGGTGAGATATATACATTTTGAGTTTCATCGGCAGCATCGCCTTGAAATGTAAGACCAAAAGTATTCATATCCATCGTTCGCTCTCCAGTCAAAACTCCATTGAAGTTATAGATCGTACTATCGATCTCTCTATTGGATGCTTGAATGGCTTCATCAACTGTTGTTTCTTCTACGCCATCTTCATCTAGATCAACAGGTCCGCTAAGCTCAGCATCACCTCCGATATCGCTCACGTCGACCTCGATAAGATTGCCTGCGGCATCTGTAGCTATTAAGAACGCTTCAGATCCAGTCTGTAATCCTTGTCCATAATCATCCAACTTGACGATACCCGCTACTGATACACTGTCACCCCCTTCTATACTCACAACTCCTCCAGCCGATACAAGCGTGTTAGTTGTTGATTCAATACTATTTAACCCGTCGGACCTTAATGTAGAACTACCCGAATAATTGATGATGCCATTGCCCGTTGCTTGTACACCTAAGTCCCCAGTAGTTATAACCGTCGCTCCGTTAGTGGAATTGATGGTTACATTGGCGTCATCAGATGTTATTGACACATCACCAGTTGTACTATTTAGGCCTATTTCTGGAGTATTTGATACATTGAACTCGCTGAGATCATCGAAAGTAAGATTTGTAACACCGCCTCCCGAGGCCGTCCTACTTGCATCGTCAAATGTATTATCGTTGAGATAAAAGTTAAACTCTCTCAACACTGCAGCGGTGTCTGCTAACTCGTTTCTCACATTAGTTATAGTGGTATCGAAGTCTATATCTGTTGTAAACAATGGATCTAGATCAATATCCGTAATATTCAGTTCTGCAGTTGGAGCACTTACATCAATATTTTCTGTAATTACCAATGTTGTAGGCGAAAACCCATTTGAAGCATTACCAAACGCCAAGTTTCTAATCCACTCATTACCTGTTATTGTATCCCCATCAGAAGCATCAGAAGACGCTACAAGGGTCCTTATGGTATTTATTGAGTCAGAAAGCTGAGTGTTACTTGCAAAAACGGAATCTAATTGCACTGAACCAAAGAGAATATCCCCATTATTAATGGACAATTCTCCAATATTCGTTGTGGAATTAAGATCGAGAGTTAGTGGGAATTCCAAGATTTCTCCGTTGCTGTTTGTTCCTAAAAAGTAATCTTGATTACCATTTGATCCTCCTGGGGAAAATAGGCTTGGTGCTTCCCCGTATCCAAACAGTTTAAGCATCAATGGATCATTAGTTGTTGTTGCGGCTCGACCAATAGTCATGCCTGAAGAATCTTTAACTAAAAAGAACTCTCCTCCTTCTTCAATTTCTAGAAGTCTGTTGTCCGAGATTTGTAAAGGATTGTCTCCTATCTTAACCTGTGCTCTAATTGCTGTACACAGTAAGATAAATGCGCCGGTTAATAAAACCAGATGTGTAGTTTTCATCAGTCGATATATTGAAGTTAATGAATTATAAGATGACCATCGAGTCATCTGTTTAGGTTCTATTCATCAACTGCGGGAGGTCGACTAAAATTCAGAGTCCTTATCCGTAGTTAGTGCAATAATAGAACATAAAAACATATTATAAAAATATTTAATGTGTTATTTAATAAAAAAGCCCCAGATCTCTCTGAGGCTTATAAATAGATAGTATGTTATGACTTATCCCTTAATCTTCACCAACAACCGGTTTTTCTTCGGATGCTTGAGTCAATGTTTTGATCATTGACTTAATATCTGCAAGCTCGTTTTTGAATACCGTGTTTTCGCTATGAGCAAGTTCGAGCTGCTTAGTAAGATTTTCAATTTGATCTTGTTGCTCTTTTATCGCCTCATTGAGTAATGCTGTAATCTTAGAGTAATCAACTGCTTTAAAACCTTGCTCATCCGTTGTTACAACCTCTGGTAGTACACGCTCTACATCTTGTGCGATAAAACCTACTTGATCAGCCTCTGTAAAGTTCCTATTCTTAAACTCTTCAGTTCTAAACTTATACTGTACTCCTTTAATCGCTCGAACTCTATCTAATGCATTCTCAAGAGGTCGGATATCCTTCTTGAATCTCTCATCTGAGCTTGAATGTACTTGTACGGCAAATATGTCTCCATATACATCAAGTTTGACATTAGTACTAGAACCCTGTCTTACTACAGCCCCCCCGATAGAAATGCTTCCGTCATCATGAATAATCGTTGTATCTCCAACTGCTGCTCCTCCGACAAAATGTAGATCACTACCGTCCATTGTCATAAATCTTTGATCCGTCAGGGTGCCATCATGGGTATAGATTGTACTATCCTCTTGCTCTGATAAGATCTGATCCGCTGTTACTTCTATTACGTTACCATCCTCATCAACAGCTAAGAAGGTTGTAAAGTCTCCAACTTGTGAAGTATCCC
>CAZDHV010000173.1:0-6650 GCA_964505335.1 uncultured Saprospiraceae bacterium
ATTATATAGTGGATGCAAAAGTGAAAATATAAGGATTTAGTTGAGATTTCATCTTGTTAGAATTAACAATAGATTCTAATTTGTTAATCGAATCGAGATTAAAGAATAAGGAATAAACGGTTACAAGGTTCTCATTAGAATATGATGGAAGATCAAAAAGAATTTAGAAAGCAAATAGAAAAAGTAATAGGCGAGTTGAAAGATCTAAGCCTAGATTTTAGACTAATTGAACTAGAGAGACACCCACTTAAACAATCAAAATACTACAGACAAGGAAGATCTACTGTTGAAATTGCAAATGCAATAAATTCTCTCAAAGCTAAAGGCTGTAACTTCTTGGCAAAATGTTTAGAGTCTGTAGGCCCTCAATCAGGCAATCAAAAAATAACTTGGGTATATCCAGGATTCTCATGGCATCAGTGGGAAGAAGCAGCTGATATTTGGTGGTTCCATAATGATAATTTCGTAACAGATGCTGATGCTATTATTGATGGGGTTAAGGGATATGACTTACTTGCTAAAACGGGGATTAAGTATGAAATGACTTCAGGTTATTATTGGAAAAATCAAGATGCCGTCCATTTACAAAAAAGAGAGTTCGGAGTGAAATCCTATTATGAAGACCAAGAAGTAGATTTCTTCATGGAACAAAGATATAGTGATGATCTAAATAAATTTGCTAATAATAAAAAAGATTGGTGGGTAGAACTTGGCCATTCAGAAGAATTTTTAAACTTCAATTGCACACATTAAAATAAAAAATTATGTCCGACAACAAAAAGATGATCTTAAACCTATTTACCGCCTTACAAGAATCTCTATTCGTAGGTGATAGATTCCCTAAAGGAGAGATGGTGTCATTTATGCAACCCGGTCATTTTATAAGCCCACATATCAAAGAAAGTGCGGGGTCTGATGATATGAGAATTCAAGCTGATTTAGCAAACATTCTGATTGACACATCGTTTTTGAACAAGTATAAAGATATTGAGTACGGTTCGAGTGCAGAATTGTTAGGCTCAGTTGAAAGCGTGTATGAAGACATAATCTTAGAATCATCTCTACCCATAGATGAATTGGATAATGACACATTAAAGAAGATCGATGAACTCAGAAAATGGCTATCAAATAATATAGAAAACTATAGTATCTACTTAGATAGATACTATAATATAGTGGATGCGTTAGATTTAGAACAAGCTAAGGGAAAGCCAAACTTGGCTAAAATAAAAATCCTAAATAGAAAGAAAAGAACTGCATTAAGTAATTGGGAAACATTTGGTCTAAAAAACATTCATGAAAGAAAGAATGGAGCACTTAATCAACTTACAGGCCCTAATCCTGCTTCACGCTGGAATGATTTTAGATTTCAATTGAATGAACAGAAACGAAGCTCTCCAAATTTGGGCGATTACTATCAAACGTTTTTATCTCCTCCAATATCAGAATGGGGTGGAGAATGGCCTTCTATAGAAAGAGAAATAAGTGAATCAGACACATACGACTACTCACGATCAACAAGCTGGAGCGGAGGGGTATCAGCTAACTTTGGCCTATTTAGTTTTGGCGGTGGAGCATCTGGAAGTAAAGACTATGAATACCACAAATCTAATATAAAGAATATCAATCTCAAGTTGGAGTACCAACGGGTTCGTATTGTGAGACCTTGGATGCGTTCTGATATTTTTGGATATAAGTATTGGACATGGAATAAAAAATTTCATAGAGAATTTGTTAGTGATGGAGGAAATCTTTTTATTAACCCTCCTAAAAGACCAATAGGAAGAATGCCAATTTTACCTGATTACTTAATCGTGGTCAAAAACGTTGAATTGAATGCGATATTTTCAAATAAGGAAAGAGAATTCGTTAAGAAGATTTTAAACACCAATGCTTCAGCTGGATGGGGTCCTTTTTCTATTAAAGGGTCTTATAAGGATGAATCCTCAAGTACTACAGTGAAAGCTTCATTTGATGGTGCTACTATTAGGATACCTCATCCGCAGATTATTGCAAGATCAGGAAAGTTGCTTCCTATGACGCCAAACCCAGATCCAACATTCAACTGGAACAAGGACGAAGCTTGGATACCTTCAAAAAGAGATTTGGAGTCTCTTAATAGTAAAAGACAAAGTGATCTTGATAATGATATTAAACAAATAGAATACTATGATGAAAAGCAAAATATACTACAGGAACTGGACAAGAAATACATTAGTTTCGCTTAGTGCACTAACACTTTTTTTCTTATCAAGTTGTTCCACACAGTATGCCTCAGTATTTGTTGAAGTGCAGGACTCAAGTGGAACAACACAAATAATGGATTGCTATGATGCAAAAACTGGCGTTTATTTGTTTAAGACTCCAATGCAGTATACAGTTAAAAGAAATAATAGGAAACCTGTTTCTCAAAGTTTAATTTTTAAAGATCACAATTTCATTATAGGTTGGAAGTTAGTGGTATTAGAAAAATTCTACTTATCTAAGACAGACGCCAAAAATGGCGAGAACATATATAGCATTCAATTTAAAAATTAAAAAATGGATACATTAACCTTCATTATGCTGGCATTGGGCATTGTGATTATTGCTATAATAATTGTCATATCACTTAAAATACCTAACCCAACTAAATCACAATTTTGGATTTGGAGAGTAATTACTTCACTTGGTGCTGCTTGTATTGGAGCCGTCATTCCTGGGTTTGTTGAAATAGATGGATCTATTAATGAAATAGTAGTTCGAGCTGGGGGGGCATTAGCATTATTCTTAGTAGTCTATTTATTAAATCCGCCAGAAAAAATGGCGCTTAACAAGCGATAGAGACAACCGCTTACAAACGTTATAGCCGATCGGTTATCTTATTACTTAGGGATTTATAATTAAAACTTGACAATTCAGTGATCGGAGTTTTAGCAGAACGAACCACCCAAAAAAAGAGGTTGTAGCCAAGTCAATTCAATATTTAGATATGCCAAGCTGGATGGCATCAATTGAAAAGAAAAAATCTGATCATCAATCTATGGTAATTGGGCATGTCTTTTTCGTTCTAAATTCTCTATAGATCCTGAATTCAATCAGTAGGGTCCAGCAAAAAAGACAAGGCATCCTCCGCCGTCCTCACTGGGCTCTCCTCCATTGGAACATGTCCCATTCCCTCATACATAATCAACTCTGAATCTAATATGTAAGCATCAAATCTGTGAGTATCTTCAGGATTGATCCAAGTGTCTTCTGCTCCCCACATAATCAGTGTTGGACAGGATATCTCAGATATGCGACTGGACATATCGGTATGAACAGTATGTACTCTATCTATGAAGGCTTGACGATTACCTGCTCTAAGTGCCATATCGTAATATCGATCTATCAACTCATCAGTGATCTTAGATTGATCCGCATATACTTGTTCGAGATTCTTTGCGATGAATGATTTCGGGGTTATCATCTTCATCAGTGGTCTGAGGATCGGATTAGTTGCGATTTTGAAGGCTAGGGCATCGGAGTCCCCTTCTGAAGGATAGCCACCGGCATCGAGCAATATGAGCTTCTGGACTTTATTGGGGTGCGACACTGTATATGCCCAAGCTATAGATCCACCCAGCGAGTTGCCAGCTATAGAAAAGCTATCCACCCCTAATTGCTTCACATAATTGTCTACGAATGAGACATAGCTCTCAATCGTGTAGTCTGCATCAGGATCTGGCCCTGTTAACCCAAATGCTGGGAGATCCATTCGATAGACCTCGAAGTTATCATCTAAGCGTTCTGCCCCACCATCCCAAGTGTGAAGAGACGCTCCTGTTCCGTGCAATAGGACTATAGCATCACCAGTGCCTTCTCGTTTATGATGGACTTGCATGTCATCAACTGCAAGCCACTCTGATTCTTGGTCTGTATATAGCGGTTTGAGCTCATCCAAGGATTTGTCAGGTGTCCTTAATACGAGTAGAGCGATAACTACTAGAAGGAGAAGCAATAGCAGTATTCTTAAGATCCATTTCATATGGAGTAGTTGTAATGAGTTTTGGAGAAGTACGGGTCTATGCAATAATACCTAAATCATGATGGGATAAGCCAAGATACTACTCCTTTCAATCTAAGCGCCTCACCACTTCATTCAAAAACGCATGTATAGAGATTGCCTCTATTTGCTCTGATAGCGGATAGCGATCTGAGCTGTGGGTGATGATATAGTTTCGTTTTGTGCCGACATCTCCGATAGCGATGTTCATGCCTTTAGATATTTTAGGGGCATTGGTGAGCTTGATCTCACAGGATATATAGGGCTCATCAGATCTTGTAATGAGGAGGTCTATCTCGGCACCTTGATGAGTCCGATAAAATGATAATCCATAAGGTGGCTTAAGGATCGCCCGAATCTGATTGATCACATATGTCTCCCAAGAAAAGCCAGCTTCTGGATGACCGAGTAGTACATCGAGGGATGATATACCAAGGAAGCTATGGAGCACACCTGTGTCATTGAGATAGTATTTAGGAGATTTGACAAGACGTTTCTTAAGGTTGCGGTAGTATGGTGTCAACTCATGTACAAGGAAGGTATTGATAAACATGTCATAATAATCTCTCACCGTAGTATTGGATACTTGGAGAGATCGACCCATATTATTGTAGTTGCTAAGCTTGGCATTGAGATGCGCTGCCATGGTCCAGAACTTATGATGGAAACTGGGATTATTGGGCAACCCAAGCATCATGAAGTCTTTTTCGATATATGATCGGATGAAATTCTGTCGCCATCTCTCACTGCTCTTATGAGACTTAGCGAGATAAGACAACGGAAATCCTCCTCGGAGCCAATGCAGGTTGTGATCTTGCACTGATAGTTCACTTATAGATAGAGGATAAAGATCGATATATGCGATACGACCAGCCAAAGATTCTGCAGCTTGTCTCATTAAGGCTGGAGAAGCAGACCCCAATAACAAAAAGCGCCCTGGGCGCCTATCCTGGTCGATAAGGGCTCGGAGTATGGAAAACAGCTCTTGCTGGATCTGGATCTCATCGAGGATAATCAGGTGATCGCTATAGCTATTGAAGAATAGGGAGGGATTAATGAGTTTAGCTCTATCATCGGGTAGTTCGAGATCAATATATATAGCTTTTCGATTTGCTGCGATGTACTTCGCCAGAGTGGTCTTTCCTACTTGACGAGGACCGAGTATACCTACCGCTGGATATTCTTCTAATACCTCGAGTAGTTCTTCGACCTGATCTCTGATAATCATGGTTCAAATCTATTTATTTACCATGAAAAATGAAAGTATTAACTCAATATTTCATGGTTATTTAGATTTTTTTACCATGAAAAATAGAAATTATATGTTGATTATTTTTAATAACTCTTCTTATGTAATAGTAAAAATCGGATCTCTCTATACTATATGGCCCATAAAACACTTATAATCAAATAGTTATAGTAAATATAGGATATATAATATTTAAAAATAACCATGAAAAATGAAAGTTATGCCTCAATAATTCATGGTTAATACCTATAATGTACCATGAAAAATGGAAGTAAATACTATTTGTTCAGGATGTTATCTACAATCTTATCACCGTGATCCCTGGTATTTTCTATGAATAGCTCGCTGGTCTTCCTGCCGGCATTGACCACTCCTGCGACGTAGATGCCTTTCTGAGTCGTCTCAAGAGTATCTGGATTATAGTCAGGTTTCTCATGTTCTCCAGTGGTTGGGACCATCATAAGATTGAGTAGGTTATAGTCGGGCTGATAACCTGTCATGGCAAGTACGAAGTCATTGTCTATAGTCCAGCTCTTATCCTTGTTCTTGAGCGTTGCACTATTAGGAGTGATTTCTATGACTTCAGTCTCAAAGTGTGCTGTGATAGACCCTTCCTTAATTCTGTTCTCGATGTTTGGTCTGATCCAATATTTCACTCTGGGGTATATTTCATGAGACCTGATGGCCATAGTAACTTCTGAAGCGCCTTTCTGCCAACACTCCAGCGCAACATCGCAAGCACTATTGGCAGCTCCAATGACTAAGACCTTTTGATTTACGTATGGATGAACCTCATCATAGTAATGCTTGACCTTAGGGAGGTCTTCACCTGGAATGTTGAGCATCCTAGGGGTATCGTAAAACCCCGTAGTAACAGCTACATTTTTAGTTTGATAGCTATTCTTAGAGGTCTTGAGTTCATAACCACGCTCTGATTCGGTTAGCTTTTCTGCAGGCTCATAGTATCGGATGTTGAGTTCATAACTTTCCACTATGCGCCGATAATACTCCATAGCTTCCCTCCGAGTAGGTTTCTCCGTATGAGAAATGAAAGGGATGTCCGCGATCTCGAGATTCTTAGAGGTACTGAAGAAGGTCATATTAGCTGGAAAGTGATACAGCGAATTGACCAAAACTCCCTTCTCAATGACTATATATTTCAGACCTGCCTTTTGGGCTGCCACAGCTACGTTGATACCTGTAGGCCCACCTCCTACAATGATCAGATCATATAACATAGATGCTATCCTTATGAGCTCTTGGTTCGAACTAGCTTACCGTATAATTGTCACATCACCCTCATTTTCAAAGGTATTGTCATTGATGACATAGGTTGCATACCAGAAATAGACAGTTGATGGCTGATCTCTGCCGTCG
>CAZDHV010000174.1:0-2263 GCA_964505335.1 uncultured Saprospiraceae bacterium
AAGTGCTCTTTGGAAAGTTCTTCTACCCGGACCATGCCGAGGGCTACGCCAGCATTATTAATGACAACATCCATATGCCCTAAAGTATCAATTGATGCCTGTGCCCATCGATTCATATCCTCTTGTTTGGAGACATCGAAGATCTCATGATAGACTTGTATGTCGGAGTTTATAGCCTTGCATTCTGCTATGACAGATTGCAGTCGTGCGCCATCTATATCATTCATGGATAGATTGCATCCCTCTTTGGCAAGTGCTATTGCTAATGCGTGACCGATGCCGGACCCGACACCAGTGACTGCCACATGCTTTCCCTTTAAGTTTTTCATAGCTGTCCGTTTGACACTAATATAGCACTCCAGCACGCCAATAAGTTCTGCTGTAATTGGCAGAGCTATAGGTATCTTTCTTGGACACAAATTGCTATGAAAAACATATTCTTCCTAATCTGCTTGCTTGCCGTTTGGCAATCATGTGATGATCAAAATCATACTAATAAGTCGGATGGTTCAAAATCAGATGCCAAAGCATCACATACCTCTGGGCCTGGGATGAATGCCTATTTCGGAGACTTACATGTCCATACGAGTTGGTCTTTTGACGCATTTATATACAATACCAGAACAGATCCAGATGATGCCTATCGCTACGCTAAGGGGCAGGCGATTAATGATTTTCTTGGAGAAAAAATCAAGCTGAAACGCCCTCTTGATTTTATGGCGGTGACAGATCACTCGGAATATATGGGCGTAATGAAACTGATGATTGATCCGGAGCATGAGTTTTTTGATTTAGACATCGCCAAAGAAATCCGCAGTCCAGATCAGACAACGTCAACAGAGGCATTCAGAAAGATTGGCTTTACCATAGCTCGCAATGAGCCCATAGAGAGTATCAACAGAGAGACTATCCGCAGAACCACTTGGGAGCGGATAGTAGAGACTGCCAATCAGCACTATGAGCCTGGCAAATTCACCACCTTTCCAGCGTACGAGTGGACCTCCTCGCCAGGAGATTCTCTGGGCAATACGGCTTTTGCAAGGAACCTCCACCGCAACGTGATATTCCGAGGTGACAATGTCCCAGATCTGCCGTTCTCATCATTTAATAGTCAGAATCCCGAAGAGCTATGGAGCTGGATGGATGAACAGCGACAACAGGGTAGAGAGTTGATGGCTATCCCGCATAATGGCAATATGAGTGATGGTCTTATGTATGCACTATCGCAGTATGAAGGAAAGCCGATTACTAAAGAATATGCCGAAGCCAGAATGCGCAATGAACCTATCAATGAAGTCGTACAGATTAAAGGTCAATCCATGTCTCATCCAGTATTAGCACCTAATGATGAGTTTGCAGATTTTGAGCTGTTTCAATATACCTTCGCCACAGTGATACCTCCTCCGAGCAAGCCTCAGAATAGTTTTGTGAGAGAGGCCTATCAAAATGGTTTGACCTATCAGCGTGATTTGGGTGCTAACCCCTTCCAGTTTGGGTTGATTGGTAGCTCTGATGGACACAACTCGGCTGGACCTGTCGAGGAGGATAATTACTTTGGTAAGTTTGGCGTCAGAGACGGTACGGCTAAGCGACGTATGAATGCCTCTGGGAGATTCTTAAGTTCTAAAGAGATGAGTGCCGCAGGACTTGCGGGAGTATGGGCCGCCGAAAACACACGAGAATCCATTTACGATGCGATGGCTCGCAAAGAGACTTTCGCCACCTCAGGCACACGGATTAAGGTGCGATTATTTGCTGGATACGATCTCGACGGTTTAGATCTGGCAAGTGAAGATTGGGTGAAGTCCGCTTATGAAAGTGCTGTCCCCATGGGTGGTGATATACATAATCAAGGTGGTCAAGCGCCTCAATTAGCAATATGGGCAATCAAAGATCCTGAGGGTGCCAATCTCGATCGGATACAAGTCATTAAAGCCTATCTGGACGGCGATGGCAATCCCAAAGAGAGAATCTATAATGTTGCCTGGTCAGATAATCGAGAAGCGAATGCAGCTGGTGACATTCCGCCGGTAGGCAATTCTGTAGATGTATCTGAGGCCACATATACTAATGACATAGGTGCGGTGTCTCTATCGACAATTTGGTCCGATCCTGATTTTAACGCAGCGGTGGAGAGCATGTACTATCTGAGGGTATTGGAGATTCCTACACCACGGTGGAGCACCTATGATGCTAAAGCTTTAGGGATTCCTGTGATCGATAATATTGATGCTACGATACAAGAGCGGGCGTGGTCTTCACC
>CAZDHV010000174.1:2363-6649 GCA_964505335.1 uncultured Saprospiraceae bacterium
TCTCCTTTGATGGATGGGAGGGCCTCAAGTGTTTCTAGAACTGCTTCGGCTCGGCCCTTATATATGGTTTCGTAGATTTTGGAGATTTCCTTGATGACGGCAGTTTCTCTGTCAGGTCCAAGGTATTCGATTATTTCTTTGACACATTTGACGATGCGATGTGGGGACTCATAGAGGGCTATGGTATGGTCGAGTTGTGCAAGATGTTTCCATCTAGTCTGGCGTCCTTTCTTATGAGGGAGGAATCCCTCAAAGTGAAAGCGATCACAGGGTATACCGCTACTCGCAAGAGCAGGAATTAACGCCGTAGCGCCAGGTAGGCAGCTTACCGGTATATCATGCTCATGACATGCCCGCACCAATAGAAAGCCTGGATCTGAAATTGCAGGAGTACCAGCATCAGAAATTAAGGCTATGTTGACTCCTGCTAACAGCTCTTCGATGATGCGATCTACGCTCTTATGTTCATTGTGGGCATGATATGATCGCATAGGAGTTTCGATCTCAAAATGTTTCAACAATCGACCTGAAGTACGGGTGTCTTCTGCTAATATATGCGCTACCTCCTTGAGTACTTCTACAGCTCGATAAGTCATATCCTTCAAGTTGCCAACAGGGGTAGGGACGAGGTATAGCATAGGGCGTGATTTATGATACAAAAGTATCAACCTATGTCTGTTAAATGCGGGATTAGTAAATTTGTATGCAGTTCGCCTATTATTTTAAGATTTCCTTACCAATTCTTTTATAATTGAGCCGTTATAGGTCTTACCGTCTGAACTCTATGAAGCAAGTTAGTATCGTCTTTTTCGTATTAATGAGTCTGGGTCTCTACGCTCAGGTTGATAATGATGCCTGTACTGCTGCATTGTTTATTCCAGATCTTACTAATTTTTGTTCGGCACCTAATGAGTTTACGAATGAAGGTGCAACATTGGGTATAGGTGGCAATCCGAGCTGTTGGCCTCAGGGTACAGAATCCAATGATGTTTGGTTTGTATTTAATCCTACGGCTACAGCAGTTTTTATTCAAGTTACGGGAGCAACTAATGAAGGAATCGGTACGATACAGCAACCTGCCGTAGCGGTTTTTACAGGTACTTGTAGAGGGGGGTTAGATGAAGAAGCTTGCAGTACTATACAGCCTGGAGACCCAAACATCTTGGAGTTAACTATCACTAATCTGATTATAGGGAGATCCTATTTCTTGAGAGTAGATGGTAGAGATAATAACGTGGGATCATTCCGATTATGCCTGAGGCAATTTAATCCGCCACCATCTCCTGAGTCAGATTGCAGTTCAGCAGTTGTCCTCTGTGATCAATCACCATTCTTGATAGAAAATTTGAATAGCACGGGTCAATTTGATGATGAAGTCGATGGTACATGTGTTACGACGGAGAGTGCATCATCATGGTACAAGTGGACGGCCGATCAATCGGGCACGCTGGAATTTACATTGACACCTAATAATATTTCGGATGATTTAGACTTTGCCATATTCAGATTACCAGGAGGACTAGATGATTGTGATAATAAGGAGCTAGTTCGGTGTATGGCTTCAGGAGAGACTCAAGGTGCCTCAGATGATCAAAATGCTAATTGTATGGGAGCCACAGGAATCCGGGTAGGAGAGAATGATCTAGAAGAGACGGCAGGCTGTGCACCAGGGGATAACAACTTTGTAGCTGCATTGGATATGATACAAGGAGAATCGTATGCTCTTGTCGTCAATAACTTTAGTCAGTCAGGCTCAGGGTTTTCGATAGATTTTGATGGAACAGGAACCTTCTTAGGTCCACAAGTAGACTTCAGTATCGATGCACCCTTTGCATTAGAGTGCGATAGGACCGTATTTTTTACAGAAGAATCTATTGATGCTGGTGATCCGATTGTCTCTTTTGAATGGACATTTGGAGAAGGAGCAGATCCCCTATTTGGAACTGGTAATGACGTACAAGAAGTTATCTATGAATCTTTTGGAACAAAAACTGTCGCATTGACGGTAGAGACCTCAAGGGGTTGTAGGGCGACAGAACTTCTGACATTTGATATTGCCTCTTGCTGCGATGATGATTCAGACCTTGAATTAGATGCTATAGCGACGGATCTTATTTGTTTCGAGAGTGGAGATGGCGGAATTAGCCTGACCGGAATTAATGGCGCACCGGACTTTTTATTTAGTTTAAATGGTGGTGACTTTCAACCGAGTTCTGAATTCACAGGATTAAGTGCTGGTAGTTTTATGGTGGGTATACAAGACATACGAGGTTGTGAAGTATTTGAAGATGTAATTGTTAATCAGCCAGTAGAATTGACGGTAGAGATTACATCACAAGATGATTCGGTAGACTTAGGATTCTCTACATTTTTTTCCTCTGATTTTGGCCCTCCAGATCGAATCGTAACTTACGAGTGGACGCCGCCGGATGGACTTGAATGTACCGATTGTCCAGATCCAGAGGTGTTTGGCCTAGGAGATATTACCTATACATTGACCATTACGGATCAAGACGGATGTATGGCATCAGATCAGATCACCTTATTCACAGTCCTCAACAGAAACTTACACGCGCCCAATGTGATGTCACTGTCATCAGTTGATGGCAATGATGAATTTAAGATCATCACCAATCCTGCTACGGATATAATAGAGGAGATTAGCGTCTTCGATCGATATGGCGGTAGACTCTATCATAGGACTAACATTGTCTTCGACTTGAATGATGAACAAGGTTGGTTTGGTCTTGGGCCTAATGGTCAGTTTGTTGACCCTGGCGTCTATGTCTGGGCGGCGAGGATCAGATTTGTTGACAATGAGGCTATAACTTTTACAGGTACGATAACAGTTCTCAATTGATGTTGCGCTTAATAGTTGCCGTCCTTGCACTCGTAATAGTAGCTTGTCAGGAATCTGTAGGAGAAATAGAGCGATATGATCCTACGGAACTGGAGAAGGAGATCGCCTACGATATAGAAATGATTTATTCTGATTCTGCTATAGTAGAGTTCAGAGTACAGAGCCCAGTGTTAGAAAAATACACGAATGATGGTGTGCTTATCGAAGAGTTTCCTGAAGGATTCTTGATTGAATATTTCGATGAGAACCAGAATGTAATTTTCAAGCTCAGCTCTAACTATGCCCAACGAATTAGTGAAGAAGGCCTTCTGGTCTTACGTGACAGCGTCACCTATGTCAATGAAAAGAATGATATTCTTGAGACCAATGCATTAACGATTGATGAGCTGAATAACTCCATCACTACTACCAAATTTTTTAGGCTTGTCCAAGGTCCTGCCAAGGATACGATATATGGCCGTGGGTTTAGCGCAAATTCTGATTTCACCAGTTTTAGAGTCAACAAATATGTTGGCAAACGCCGAGGCATTCAGCCTTAACATTACTGCGAATCGATATTAATCGTCACAGAAGTAATAATTGGAGAGGCCTTTAACGTTTTGTTAGGGATTTGAAAAGGCAAGAATTGAACATTATTCAATATTTTGACAATTCGGTATTTCACATTTAACCAATCTAACTGTTATGACCTACACGACGAAACATTTTGCACCAGCCCTATTTCTCCTATTATTATTTGCTTGTAGTCCTAAGCAGTCCGCCGTCATCACCCAAGCTCCAACAGAGCCGGCAATAGTGAAAGAGGCGATGACTGAAGACACTATGGAGGACAAAGAGATGTCGGAAATGGCATCGGATCCAATTCCTTCAGATGAGCGCCTTAAGCAAGGTGTCCTAGACAATGGCATACACTATTACATACAACCAAATCAGAAACCAGAAAATCGAGCTGAGTTGAGGTTAGCCGTTAACGCTGGTTCAATCTTAGAAGATGAGGACCAACTCGGTCTTGCACATTTTGTTGAGCATATGGCATTTAATGGCACAGAGAACTTTGAGAAAAGTGAACTGGTAGATTATCTAGAATCCATCGGAACAAGATTTGGCCCCGATCTCAATGCGTTTACTTCTTTTGATGAAACGGTCTATATGCTACAGGTCCGCACAGATAGTACAAATCTGTTTGACAAAGGGATGTTGATCCTTAGAGATTGGGCAGGAGGGATCACCTTTGATCACGAAGAAATAGATAAAGAACGTGGTGTGGTCGAGTCAGAATGGCGTAGTAGATTAAGCCCCGATCAACGCATGCAGAATCAATACTTCCCGATTATGTATCAAGGGTCGCAATATGCCGAGCGACTCCCGATTGGAGATCCGGAGATCATCAAAAACGCCAACTATGAAACGGTGAAGAGATTTTACA
>CAZDHV010000175.1:0-6638 GCA_964505335.1 uncultured Saprospiraceae bacterium
ACGTGGAGACATCTTCAGATATGTGGCAATGTGACTGAAGATCTTTCGACAGGCTCAAGATGAAAATGGGTGTGTCTCATATGATAGATTCATCTTTGATAATCTGAGACCTGCCCCAAGAATCGCACTCGCTACTCAAAACTCGCTACTCGCTAACTTTCAACCTTAACCACATACTTGTTCTTCTTCCCATTTTCAATCATGAGATATTGATTGTGGATTAGGTCATCACTTGATACGGTCGCATTGTGATCTCCGACTTTCACTTTGTTTACAGAGATGGCATTACCCTTGATAGCACGACGAGCGTCGCCATTGGAAGCGCAGATATTGCTATGGGTAGTCAACAGCTCAACAATATTTATTCCTTCTGCATCTACAGTGGCCTTCACGTTGACTGATGGGATCTCTTGTGCAATCGTTTCGAAATCTTGTTCTCGCAATGACTTTAGTTGCTCCTGAGATGATTTCTTGTTGAATAGAATCTCTGATACCGCCACGACGCTCTTATGATCTTCAGCTGAATGTATTCTGGTGGTGAGTTCTTCAGCGAGTATGGCCTTGCGCTTGTTGGGGTCGTCAGCAAGCTCTTGTTCCAGTGCTTCGATTTCTTCCTTAGACTTAAAGGAAAAGTATCTGTAAAACTTCGGGAGATCAGCGTCATCCGCATTGATCCAAAACTGATAGAACTTATACGGTGAAGTCATCTTAGGATCGAGCCATATATTACCTTCTTCGGACTTGCCGAACTTTTTGCCATCGGCCTTGGTCAATAGTGGTGAGGTGATTGCGAAAGCTTTTCCACCGGTAACATTACGACGAATAAACTCCGTGCCTGAGGTGATGTTGCCCCATTGGTCTGAGCCACCCATCTGATAAGTGCATTTATGATTCTGATAGAGGTGTAAGAAGTCATTAGCCTGAAGCAGCTGATAGCTAAACTCAGTAAATGACAATCCTGACTCCAAGCGCTTCTTAACCGCATCCTTGCCGAGCATGTAGTTAACGGTGAGGTTCTTACCGACATCACGTAAGAAGTCTAACACATTCATCTGCTTATAGAAGTCGTAGTTGTTCATGAACTCAGCCTTGTTCTGCCCATCCGTGAAATTGAGAAACTTCGATGCCTGCTCCTTTTGAAACTGGAGGTTGCTATCCAATTCCTCATAAGACTTGAGCTGTCGTTCTTTATCTTTTCCCGATGGATCTCCGATACGTCCCGTGGCCCCTCCTAATAGGAAGATGGGCTTATGCCCTGCTCGCTGCCAGTGGGAGAGTATCATGATCTGGACATAGTTGCCTATCGTCAAGGACGGTGCAGTAGGATCGAATCCGATATATCCTGTGCGCATACCTTTGTCCAAGTCTTCACGAGCTCCAGGGGTGATATCGTGTAGCATTCCCCTCCATGTCAGTTCATCAATAAAATTCATCGTACGAGCAGTTTTTTTGAATCGACGCAAAAGTAGAATAATCCGACCTAACGAATATCTATATTAGCGATCTATGATTAACGGTATGAGGAGATGAGTTTTGAGCGATTTATAGCTAATCGCCTGTCGCTCACGACTATGGGTAATTTTTCGGCACTCATCCTGAGGATTGCCGTGTTGTCTATTGCCTTGAGCGTAGCGGTGATGATCATTACGACCACAGTGATTAAGGGCTTTAAGGAGGGCGTCACCTCTAAGGTCTTAGATTTCTGGGGCCATATACATATCACTGACGGCAACGTGGGCGAAACTTTTGAGTTGATTCCGATCGATATTGACCCATCTTTAGTTGCAGATATAGCGGCTATTGAACAGATCACCTATCAGCGTCCGCCGACAATTATACGCCCTGAGATAAAGCCCCCGATACAAACTACATCTGGAGGTGTCGATAGGGTAGAGACCTTTACCATTGTGCCAGCAATCTTAAGTACTAAGTCAGATTTTGAAGGGGTATATCTCAAAGGATACGAATCGGATTACCAGTTTGAACGGATCAAGTCTTACATGAAGCGAGGGTCCTGGGTCAGCTACCCGGCCGATGGGCCAGCTCAAGAAATTGTACTCTCTGAGCAGATCTCTAAGCGCATGAACTTTGATGTGGGAGATAAGATGATCATCTACTTTATACTGGATGGAGAACAGTATAAGAAGCGCTTTACAGTTAGTGGGATCTATAAGACTGGGCTGGAAGAATACGACCGTCGATTTGCACTCGTCGATACTCGGGTGCTGCAAGAGGTGCTCGATTGGCGTGCTGACCAAGTAAGTGGTCTGGAAGTGTATGTAGATGATCTCGATGATGCTGTGTTGCTGAATGAGTATATCTACTTCGAGAAGCTACCTCGTAATTTATATAGCCAGTCTATTCAATCCAAGTTTTACCAGATCTTCCAATGGCTGGAATTGCAAGATATTAACGAGCATGTTCTCATACTGCTCATGATCTTAGTGGCAGTCATTAATATGATTACGGCCGTATTGATCTTTGTCCTGGAGCGAACAGAGATGATCGGTTTGCTCAAATCGGTAGGTGCCTCTGATTGGTCGATCCGGAAGATCTTCCTGCATAACGCCGCTGAGGTTGTTATCAAAGGGATGATCATCGGTAATGTTCTGGCACTTGCGCTGTGCTTCTTACAACTGAAGACAGGAGTCTTCAAGCTTTCTGAGGCAGAGTACTACTTAGATACTGTGCCGATCTCTTTTGATTGGTGGATGATCCTATTGATTAATGTAGGTACGGTACTCGTTACCCTGCTGTTTATGATTATACCTACGTGGATTGTGTCACGAGTGGATCCTGTAAAGGCATTGAGGTTTAGTTGATAGCACATTAGAATGTAATTCTGGCAATGAGCCTCTCACAATTCATCTCAATCGAGTATTTGCAAATAGGTCGATTGAAGTATTTTGATCTGCTTTCTTATAGGAATGTTCAAAATGGTTTTCGGGGATTTTATGACAGATTATAGTGTCTTATCTATTTATGGGCTGTGCTCAAGATGTGCTCTACCTAACTACTGTTGCCTTCGGCGAGGTACTTTTGCAATCGGCAAAAAGTACCCAAAACCCTTGGCCATCAAATGCCTACCCCAAGGCTGCTCCCACTGCCCACTTGTGATGCCCATCCCATACCCGCTTCCCATACTGATACCAGCACAATTATATTACTCAGATCAGTAATATGAATAACGGCTACACCATCTGCTCCCTCCTAAACCACTCAATAGTATCCTTTATAGTTTGCTCGGGCGACGTCTTTGTATATCCAAGTTGCCGCTCAGCTTTGGCAGTACTGATATTCTGGTGGCCTTCAATTAATACTTGTAAGACTTCCTTGGTGAGTTGTAGAGGCTGGCCTGTTAACTTAGCATGCAATTTAATTAATGGCAGCATTGCCTTAAATAACCAAGATGGCAATACTACTGTGCTGACTCTTTTGGGGCTATGATGCCCGATACTTTTGGCTAATTCTTTTAGTGACAAGTATTGTCCGCCAAGTAGAAAACGCTCATTCGGATAATCATTGATGATCACCTCGTAAGTACCCTTGACCACATCTCTCACATCCACGAAGTCATATCCTCCCGGTGTTAGTACGGGCACCTGGCCTTGATACATATCTATCACTCCTTGGCCCAGTAGGGATGGGCGATAATCATTTGGCCCAAGTACTGATGTAGGATAGATCACCGTGGTCGTGATGCCTTGATCCTGAGCTTTTTGGACTATTGCTTCAGATGCAACCTTGGACCGATCATAGTCACTGCCATGCTCTACTGGCCCACGGGTCTCATCCAGAACCTGATCCTGTGGATATGGGTCAAATCGATGTATTGAACTAAAGTGAATCAACTTGCTGACGTCGTACTTGAGGCAGGCATCTACTATATGCTGTGTGCCGGTGACATTGATATTCCATAATGCACCAGAAACGTCTTTTTCTATCGAGATTATGGCTGCAAGGTGTACCACTACATCAACCCCCTCTACCAATTCTTTGATTGCATCGGTATCGAGTATGCTGCCTTTGACTTGTCGGAGGCCGGTATAGTTCAACGGAGTATTATTAATTAGGACACGCACTTCATGACCATGCTCTAATAGCAATGGACATAGATTCGCTCCAATATGACCAGTCGCTCCAGTAACAGCTATTTTCATAAGATGGAGGGGATTACAGCTTTTCTATCCTTAGGATATTCTGGAAATGTCTCAAGATACCAGTCATGATGATTCATCGCTCTTGGCACCAAGTTAGCAAAGGTCCATAGGGCGAATGAGAATGCCTGAAGTGAACAAGCGGCAATGGCAAATCCAGTCCACTCTATAATCTCGCCAAATAGATTGGGACAGCTGATCCGATTGAACAACCACCCTTGTGGTACGAGATAACCACTTTGTTTTCGGCGTAAACCGATGAGATAGTTATCGGCTCTTTGATTGATGTAAAATCCAACAATAAATATGAGCACGCCTATTACAAAAAGAACCGTTGGTACAGTAGGTAAAGCCATATAGCCCAGTGCATAACCATTGAGGAGTCCATTGATCAGGTTGAAGAAAGCTGCAGAGAATACAATTGATATAGGCATCTTTTTTCCTTTAGTCTTTAACCTGAAGGGAAATATCAGCGTCCTATTGGTGTAATGGATGGTCCATAGCGCAATAAGAACCCAGTGCAACGACGTCTTTTCAGCAGACCCCGTTAGCGCTATGATTGGCACGATGACCAGTGCAGGCAGTTCCATCCAAAACCAACCCCAATGATTATCAATCATCATTCCCCATCCTTGTCTCGAGTGCCGACCATAAGGAGCTCTGACTTTAAGGATTATCAGCGAGATAAAAGTGATGATGGCTATCCCAATCCAAACCCAGGTAGATATCTCAATTATTGATTCTGTAATCATTGATCCTTGCTTAGTGGCTTGTCTATGTTGTTACTCAAACCTTACGTTTCCTTTTGGGGAGTTTAGTGAAATCGCTATTCGCTCTGGTCCTTGGGCTACATGATAATTAGTAATGCCGAGTTGATTGAGGAGATCGTGCATTAGGTCAGGTTTCTCACTACTCAACTCAATTTGATCTATTGATAGATTCACTTCTGGTAGTTGATCAGTCGGATGAATCGGTGACTTACTCCAATCTATGAAGAATGGCGCCAGATCTATCAATGGCTCATGATATGGTAGGGTCATCTGCCATTTGATGATCTCATCGCTGCTTGTCTTGCGCTGCCCTGCTGTGATCTCTCCGAGATTCTTGTTATAGCGTTTCAAAATATCTGCATGATGCTGTATTCGATCGGTGCCAAAGGCCCAACGGGTAATCAGAGGTTCTTTAATCAGATCTATTCCCATCCATCGTTTCGCATCAATATGGCTGTCAGGATCTGGAGCCAATATTTCAAAGTAGCTTTTAGTGCCTATCTTGATAAGTGCATTCTTAGTGCCTTGCGTAGTGTGGTACCCTCCAAATGTTGGTTCTACGCCTGTTTTTTCTTTGAATAGGGCCATCCCCTCATCGAGATCAGAAATTAGCCAGACGATATGGTCTATACTCATGATAGCAAATTGTGGTTTAGGATTTTGTCAGCTACTTCTCTGGCGCTGCTCACCGCTCCATCCATATATCCCGGATGTGCTCGAGCTGTCTCGGATCCAGCAATAATGAAACGCTCCTTATGAGACGATGATCGGTATAGCTCATGGCCATTATTTTGGTGCGGCAGCATATGCTGATGATAGCCACTATAGGTGTAGAGCTCATTGCTCCAGACGAGTTCTTCATAAGACAGATATGAGCGCGCCACACTACCATAGTACTTCTCTAACTGTTTTAGACAGAGTTCCATACGTTCTTTTCGGCTTAGGGTGTGATATACCGAATTGAGGAATCCTTTTAGACTATGATTCTGGTCATCATGATCTGTATGCTCGTACATCTCTGGTATCGGTCCTACATTACTCATGATTGTACCACTGAGATTATTAGATCTCCAGAATGGCTCCTTGTAAGTGAAGCCAACCTTAATTGATTCTCCCATCCAAGTGTGTGTCTGATCCATCACCTCGGATAAACGATCAGGTAGGGGAGGCTCGACTTCAATAGTATGTGCCAAGAGATAGGGCGGCAGTGTGCTAATGACAACCTTAGCCTCCGTGAGCCCAGTAGTATGCTTGAGTTTGACTCCTCCCGTAACTATATGTACTGATGACACTACATCTGATAAGGATATGGTTGTATTCGGACTTAGGCGGTTATGTAATTCATCAATCAAGAGCGTTGATCCGCCGGCTATGCGATAGCTGGGGTCAGTATTGGGTGGCAGGGCAACGATCTGAGGGGGGCTTGTTGATATCGGTTCGTATATAGCCGTTGAGCCGAGTTCTTGGATATAGATATCCAGATTTAGTTGGTCAAGCAGCGCATTCAGGTCTTTATGTTTCTTTCCAAACCAAGTAGCACCCATTTCTATCTTATGCCCACTTGAGGAGGAGGTTGTTAGAATTCTACCACCGATCCGGTTTCTTGCCTCAATGATGGTTATAGACAATGGACTATCTCTTAAGAAATAGGCAAGAGTTAAGCCAGTCAGTCCAGCACCTATTATGACGACATCAGTCTTGTTCTGTTTGT
>CAZDHV010000176.1:0-6625 GCA_964505335.1 uncultured Saprospiraceae bacterium
TGTAATAAACTAACACATTAAATATTTCATATATATAATTAATAAATATATTTACACATGCGATTGTCGGACATAGCAGCATTAATCATAGGAACTCTTATCATATTAGCCTCATGCTCACCTAATTCGGTGGACTCTTATACAACAGAAGAGATTAATGAAATCATGAGTCACGTAGATGGTGACGACCCCGCATTTACAGTTAAAGATATTCAGTTTGACTCAGTAATTACGCTTGCTGGAACGAGAGGCTATCGAGATGATAATCAGCGTGTTAAGGCCAAGTTCTTCTATTATGGAGACCTTGCAAGAGGCTATTACAACCTCGCAGATCGAGATAGCAAAAACTTGCAAGTATTCGGAAAAAGAGTCGATAATATATGGGCATTTACTTGTGTCACAAAAGTGAATATGGAGGAAGTTGGTGGGTATATGATACTCGATGGCCACAAAGGCATATGGTCTTCAGGACATATCAATTTTGAAAAGCAAAACATCTCTTTTAAAAAACTAAATCAGGATTACGACTCTCTCCAGGAGTGGTAGTCTGACACAATTAAACTTGGGTTGGTTGGTCTCATAATAGGGTCGGTATTTCCGACCCTATTTCTATTTTTATACGATGGTGCTTCACTATGGTTTTCACAATGATCGAATTTGTCCGATATCAGAAATGTCCATTGGTCCCAACAACCTGTCTCTGCACAGGGGCTATGGCATATTCGACTATTTCACTTACCACAATAGGTCTAACATCCATCTTGATTGGTACCTAGATAGATTTTACTCGAGCGCTGGGAAGGCTCATTTAAGTATTAAGAAGTCTCGAGAGGACCTCATTGATATAATCAATAAGCTGTATGATCTGAATAGCACCCCGGAGTCCAATTTTAAGCTCATACTTTCTGGCGGCAACAGTACCAATGGTTATAGTCCCTCGAATGAACTCGAACTCTTCGTGCTTAACTACAGACATAGGCACCATCCTACCAATTACTATACCCAAGGCATCAGTCTGATTACACATAGACATGTCAGACCATTTGCAGATATTAAGAGTACCAATTACATGATTCCTTATCTCTTGAAATCCAAACTTGAAGATTCTGAAGCAGTAGATGTCCTATATGTTATGGAGGGCATAGTCAGTGAGACCTCAAGAGCTAACATCTTCTGTTGTCAGCGTGGTATCCTGTACACGCCAAGCCGGGACATCCTTCCAGGCATCACTCGAAGGATGCTAATGAGCGACCAAACGTCCTACCCTGTAGTCGAACGAGACATCACTTTGGATGAATTGATGGCATCAGATGAAGTATTTATAACAAGTTCAACTAAAAAAGTGATGCCAGTAGTAAGGATTGACGGTCAGCCAATCAAGGAAGGTGGTGTTGGACCGATTGCTACCAAACTAAACAAATGGCTGACTACTCATACTTCCTGCTGAATCGAGGATAGATTAGTACACATAGTAGTATGATTACCACTCCCAGATAAAAACTATAGTTGAGCTCTTCAAAATCACCTAATAGAAAACCGGCGAGAATAATCCCATATACAGGTTCCAGATTAATGGCCAAATTAGAAGCGAAAGCGCTTATATATTTCAACGCATATAGGTGAAGGATGAACGCCACACATGTGCACAGTACTGCCAAAATCAAAAGATAAATCCAATCTAAATCTACTGGCCACCAGATACTATCATAGTTCGTATAGACTATGGGGCTCATTACAGCCAAAACGAGAAAGGCGCTGAATAACTCTACAAAAGTGATTGCCTGAGGATCAGTCTCTTCCACATACTTCTTGTTAATTACTGCAAACATCGCCGCTAAGAATGCACTGATCAAACCGATTCCTAATCCTAGGCGCATATCACCTTCTAGATCCTTAACGATCAATAGCATCGCAGGTATGACAAGCATCCCAAAGAGTACTTCAGCGGTGCGAATTTTTCGCTTAAAATAAAGTGGTTCAATGAATGCTGTAAATAATGACACTGTAGCCATGGCAACCAAACCCACTGAAGCATTGGCATATTTTATTGCACCAAAGAAAGTTACCCAATGAATGGCTATGAGTGCTCCAACCATGAAGTACACCCCATAGAGCTTGCGCGTCAATTGTAATAATGCCCTTCTAACTCCTGGTAGTAGAATCAGAGTTGCCGAGGTAATGGCGACACGCCATAATACCAGCCAAAATGCCGACAAACTGATTAAATCCCCCAAGATTGCTGTGAAACCCCAGAGGAATATCGCTGTATGTAACTGGAGATAGGCTTTTTTTGTCAAGTTGTTTCCAATATTAATTTGAAATACCCCGCAATAAACAAATTAAGATTATTAAAATTGGCTTACTTTTGTATTGCTTCGGCACAGAGTATTTTTTATATGAGCATAGCAATTGGAGAAAAAGCCCCGAGCTTTACCCTTCGTGATACAACTACTAATGAAGTAAGTCTTTCTGATTACCACGGTAAAAACGTGTTAGTCTTGTTTTTCCCGCTTGCATTCACTGGAGTATGTACTAAAGAGCTATGTGGTATAAGAGATGAATTAAACCAGTATCAGAAACTCAACACTGACATCTTAGCAATTTCAGTAGATAGCCCATTCACCTTGGGTAAATTCAAAGAAGAACAATCATACAATTTTCCATTATTAAGTGATTTTAATCGAGATGTCTCTCGAGCTTATGGATCAATCTATGAGGATTTTGTACTTGGGCTCAAAGGTGTATCTAAAAGAGCCGCCTTCATAATTGACAAAGAGGGGACGGTAAAATATTCTGAAATCCTTGACAACGCTGGTGATATGCCTAATTTTGAAAATATTAAGCAAAATTTGGCCGCACTATCTTAGTAATCACACTTAAATCAGTCCATTATTAATGCGTAACTCAATCCACGACACAGAAGAAACAACAATGATAGCTGACGCTTCTATCACTGATAAAGCCGAGTTATTAGTTTACAATGATGATTACAATACCTTTGATTGGGTTATTAAGTGTTTTATGGAAGTCTGTAACCATACATTTGAGCAATCAGAGCAATTGAGTTTACTTGTCCATTTCAAGGGCAAAGCTGTGGTAAAGGCTGGAACATTTGAGAAACTCAAGCCATTGAAAGATGCACTCATCGATCGTGGTTTATCCGCTGTCATCGAGACTTTTCAGGAAAAGTCCTAAACATTTTCTCCGGCATTTAAATACTTTCTTTGTACTTCCCCCATCCATTGAGTGCTGACCATGACGGGCTCTTGGCGATAGGAGGAGATCTAAGTGTAGAACGATTATTATTTGCCTATAGGTATGGCATTTTTCCATGGTATAATGACCCCCCTGTTATGTGGTGGTGGACTTATCCAAGGTGTGTACTCTACCCTTCTAAAGTCAAGGTATCTAAAAGCATGAGACCATACTTTAATCAAGAAAAATATTCGGTCACTTATAACAAGGCATTTGAAGCTGTTATAAGGGCATGTGCAACTTTAGATCGGCCTAAACAGATGGGTACTTGGATTAATAAGGGCATCATTGGCTCTTACCTCTCCTTACATCAACAAGGTTATGCCCATTCCGTAGAAGTTTGGGAGGGTGATAAATTAGTTGGAGGGTTATATGGTATAGGCTTGGGAGAAATATTCTATGGCGAGTCTATGTTTACCTATGCGAGTAATGCTTCAAAATTTGGCTTTATTTCACTCTGTCGCAAACTTGATCAACTCGGAACAAAATTGATCGATTGTCAACAGGAAACGAATCATCTGATGAGCCTAGGAGCTGAAAAAATATCGAAAGTGGAGTTTTGGAAGTATATCTCTGAAAACCAGGCAATCGCCGATCGCCCAATCCTGCTAAACGGCTAAATGAAATGATCAAGTACGAAAAACACATTCTTGAAAACGGCCTTACTTTACTGATTGAGCAGGACAACTCAACAGCCATGGCAGCTGTAGATGTCCTATACAAGGTAGGCTCAAAAAATGAATCTCCCGAAAAGACAGGCTTTGCGCATTTATTTGAGCATCTCATGTTTGGCGGTTCTGATCATGCGCCTAACTATGATGAGCCTCTTCAGATGGCAGGAGGAGAAAACAATGCTTACACTAATAGCGACTACACTAACTTTTATAACAGTCTACCCGTACAAAATATTGAAACGGCGCTATGGCTTGAAGCTGATCGGATGGCACACCTCACCCTCAACCCAAAGAGTCTGGCGGTGCAAAAAAAAGTAGTCACAGAAGAATTTAAAGAGGTCTGTCTTAATAAACCTTATGGAGATGCTTGGCATCATATGTCAGACCTATGCTTCAAAGTACACAATTACAGATGGCCAACTATAGGTCTTAAAATAGATCACATCGCCGATGCCAACTTAGAAGATGTGGCACAATTCTATGAGACACATTATAATCCCTCTAATGCAATTCTCAGCATCTCGAGCCCCTTGGATTCTGATGAAGTGCTAAGACTTGCTCGACAATGGTTTGAGGATATTTCTCCCGGCACCATGCCTGACAATCAGTTAGCCTCTGAGCCTAAGCAGACCGAGATGAGGGAGAAGACCATTCATGGTGATGTTCCGATGCCAATGATTCTTATGGCATTTCATATGCCTGGCAGGACATCAGATCAGTATTATGCTTGTGACCTAATATCAGATATATTGGCAAATGGTAAATCCTCTAGGTTTTACCAGCAACTGATTAAGAACAAGCAGATATTCAGTGATATAGATTGCTATATCAGTGGTAGCAGGGACAGTGGCCTTATCATAATAGAAGGAAGACCTATGCCTGGCATTACGATGGAGCAAGCCTATAACGAGATCTGGCTCGAGCTTGAGAAACTTAAGGATGTCAGGATCGAAGCCAAAGAACTGGAGAAGCTAAAGAACAAAGTTATTAGCAGTCTGTGTATCAGCGACCTCAGTGTACTGAACAAGTCAATGTCTATGGCCTACTTCGAATATCTCGGACAGATAGAACTGATGAATGAACAGGAGTCTCTCTACGAATCGGTCGATAGCGATATGATATCGCAGATAGCTAAAGAGTACTTAGTGGAAGAAAATTTGAATATACTCTATTATCTCCCTAAAGAAATCTAATTATATACGGGATACGTCAATCATAGGAGTAACTTAACCTTGTAGAAAAAGAAGCAATATGCAGATCAAGTTTTGTGGTGCCGCGAGAAATGTAACAGGTAGTTGTCACCTTATTACGCTCGACAGTGGATATAGAATATTATTAGATTGTGGTCTGTTCCAAGGGAGCAGGAAGGATGATGAGATTTCTAACAGATTACTGCATTTTGATCCCAGCACAGTTGATTGTCTGATCCTGTCACATGCCCATATAGATCATACTGGCAGAGTACCATTCTTAGTAAAAGAAGGATTCCAAGGAACCATACATGCGACTCACGCAACCCGTAGTCTGTGTAGCATCATGTTGCTGGATAGTGCAAAGATTCAAGAGCGAGAAGCAGAGCAGGAAAACAAACGCCTCCTCAAGAAGAAAAAGAAGAAAAAGAGCATCAAACTTAAGGAGGCCCTCTATGAAAAAAGAGATGTGGCGGCCACTATGAAGCGTTTTATGAGCCATCCATATAACAAGTGGAATAACATATGCGGTGACGTCCAGGTAATGTTCAAAGATCAGGGACACATCTTAGGATCTGCCAGCGTAACATTAAGGATCACAGAGGGATCCAAGACGACTACGATAGGATTCACAGGAGATATCGGTCGCCCCGATCGTCCTATCCTTCGCAATCCTTCGCAGCTTCCAGAGGTAGACTACCTCATCTGCGAATCTACCTACGGAGATAAGGAACATGAATCCAAGCCTGAACAGTCTCAGAAGTTTCTTGAGGTCATGCAAGAAACCTGTGTTGACAATCGGGGCAAGCTCATTATTCCAGCATTTAGTATTGGGCGGACACAAGAACTTGTGTATATGATGGATCAGATGTACAATAATGGATCTCTACCACGAGTACCTGTTTATGTAGACAGCCCTCTGGCAGTAAATGCTACAGAGATTTATGGCTCGCATCCCGAGTGCTTCGATAGTGCGCTCAATGAATATCTATTAGAGGATGATGATCCATTTGGTTTTAACAGCCTGGAGTATGTCCGTAAGGTTGATAGATCCAAGTGGCTCAACTTCACAAAAGAACCTGCAGTCATTATTAGCGCCAGCGGTATGATGAATGCTGGCCGAATACGGCACCATATGTATCATAACCTTGAGGATCCTAACAGTACATTCTTAATCGTCGGATACTGCTCTCCAGACACCGCTGGAGGAATACTTAAGAATGGTGCGAAGGAGCTTAAACTTCAGGGAGACTTACTAAATGTTAATGCACGCATCGAGTCAATGGATTCATTCTCCGCACATGGAGATCGCAAGGAAATGCTTGAAAACATCTCTAATCAGAAGAGCTCTGTAAAAAGAATCTTCCTCGTACATGGAGAATTTGATACGCAGCAGAAGTTCGCCGAATACTTGGGTGAGAATGGATTCGGCAAAGTGACCATTCCAAAAGTAGGAGAAGAAGTTGTGCTTAATTGACGGAGCAGAAAAAATTTATAAATCAGAGA
>CAZDHV010000177.1:0-6624 GCA_964505335.1 uncultured Saprospiraceae bacterium
TTAGTTACTGCAAATAAGAGAGTTACCGTGCGGCTTATCTGCGCTATTCAGTTCACATATATTAAATCAGATCATTTAGTACATTAACTCCTATAACATCTGATTTAGAAGTTTTTTTCGAAACGAAATCAATACATTTGTGCAAAATTTAAAGCATGAATCTTCACGAATATCAAGGGAAAGAAATATTAGCTGCAAGTGGCGTAAAAATACAACGTGGACATGTAGTAGATACTGTCGAAGGAGCTGTTGAAGCATTTAAAAAGCTCCAACAAGATACAGGTACTGAGTTCGCAGTTGTGAAAGCTCAAATACATGCTGGTGGCCGTGGTAAAGGAGGTGGAGTAAAACTTGCTAAGAATGAAGCAGAGTTAAGGGAACATGCTGGAAATATACTGGGCATGATGCTCAAGACTCCTCAGACGCCAGGTGGGTTAGATGGAGAAGGTAAACTCGTTCAGAAGATTCTTGTCGCTGAAGATTCATATGCTCCAGATTTCGATGCATGTAAGGAATACTATGTGTCGATCATGATGGATCGTGAGAAAAAGCAAAATGTTATTATCTATAGCACTGAAGGAGGTATGAACATTGAAGAAGTGGCAGAGCATACTCCTCACTTAGTTCATAAAGAACATATTGATCCCACATTAGGGATGCAAGGGTATCAAGCCCGCAAGATCGCTTTCAACTTAGGTCTGTCAGGTAAAGCATTCAAGGAGATGACCAAATTCATCTCTAAGCTTTATGGCGCATTCGTAAAGAATGATCTTTCTCTTATAGAGATCAACCCGTGCATGCAAAATAATGAAGATGAAATCCTTGCGGTAGATTGTAAGACTACCGTTGATGACAACGCTCTATTCAGACATCCTGAATTAGCGGCTATGAGAGATGTCACTGAAGAGGATCCTGCAGAAGTTGAGGCTAAAGAGTTTGGGCTTAACTACGTCAAGTTAGATGGCAACGTCGGTTGTATGGTAAATGGTGCAGGACTCGCTATGGCGACAATGGATATCATCAAGTTGAGTGGAGGGTCTCCAGCTAACTTCCTGGATGTAGGAGGAACTGCAGATGCAGAACGTGTCGAGAATGCATTTAAAATCATTCTTAGTGATCCTAATGTTAAGGCTATACTGATCAACATTTTTGGAGGTATCGTAAGATGTGATCGAGTTGCACAGGGTGTTGTTGACGCCTATAAAAACATGGGTAATATCAATGTTCCGATAATCGTAAGACTACAGGGTACCAATGCAGAAATAGCCAAAGAACTTATCGACAATTCTGGTCTCGAAGTAAGATCAGCTGTCGTACTGCAAGAGGCTGCGGATATCGTGAAAGAGGTATTGTCTTAAGGGATATATTGGAGTCGTTCACGCTCTACCAAGTTAACGAGTGTATATACGCCGTGTTATCGCTCTTAACTTCAAGGAACCCATCTGGGTTCAGGCTGAGATCAGCCAATGCAATGAATCCAGAGGCAATTATTATATCGATCTCATCGATAAGGATGAGCAATCGGATCAGGTATCTGCCAATGCTCAGGCTAATCTATGGCAGAGCAGTTTTAAGTTTATTAAGCGCAAAATTGGTGTTGTAATCCACGAGTTACTCCAAGAAGGCAGGACTGTCCGACTGAAATGCAAGGTGGATTTTCATGAGCGCTATGGTCTTAAGCTTGTTGTTGAAGACATTGATCCCAATTATACATTTGGACGTATAGAGCTACAGCGGCAAGAAATTATAAATAGGTTACAAGAAGAAGGATTCTATACGCTCAACAAGCAGACCGCCCTACCTGATGTCATACAGCGAATAGCACTCATCACTTCTTCCCGGGCAGCTGGATATAAAGACTTTAAGGCACATCTTGAGGCAAATCCCTATGGGTATCAATATGCCATTGATATATATGAATCGAGCATGCAAGGGCAGCATGTCGAACAAGGTTGCTTAACCGCAATACAATCTATACTAGCAAAACCCGAAAGCACCTACGATGCAGTAGTCATAATAAGAGGAGGAGGTAGTAAGCTTGACCTTTCAGCATTTGATAATTTTAATATATCTGTTGCAATAGCAAAGTCTCAACTTCCATTCATCATTGGGATAGGACATGAAATTGATCAGAGTGTTGTTGATCTTGTTTCTAAACTGTCAGTCAAAACGCCGACTGCCGTAGCGGATCTATTGATAGAACGAATGCTCCACTATGAATCTCAGATGCTTCAGAAGTATCAGTATATCGCTACTCAGGCTAATCAGTATCTTCAGGTGGAACTGAACACTTTAGATCTTGTGCAACAAGGCATAATGAACCGGACAAGTCAAATCATCAATAGGGAGAATCAATCGCTCGACATTGCCACCCTATTCATCAAAAATGGTGTTGGTAAGGTAATCAGTCAGGCCCAGAATAGCTTGGATCTCTTATCAGCGAAGATTGATGGCTTTAATCCATCAAAGATTCTGGAGAGAGGCTTTGCACATATAAAAGTTGAAGGCAAAACAGTTAGTAAAGCTAAAGGACTGAAAAAAGGACAGGAGATAGATATCATTTTTTCTGACGCACTAAAAACTGCCAAAGTATTATAGACTATGCCAAAAAAAGTAAGCTATTCCGAAGCTAAAGAACAGCTCGATCAGATAATTAATGAGCTCGAAAATGACCAGATCACTATTGATGATCTTACAGAAAAGGTCAAAAAAGCGAAACAACTTATCGAGTTATGCAAGCAAAAGCTTCGCAATACTCAAGAGGAGCTCAGAGATTCTAACTCTGAGGCTTAGAAGGTCTAAGTCTATTAAGAACTCCTTGCAGTTTAGTCTTCAAGCTAAAACCTGAGAGGTTCTTATCATGAAGTGCCATATAGCTCAATACAATGGCAAATGGCAGCAGAAGCATCACAGGAAGCCAAGCCGCTTGTATATCGCTAAGAGTATCACTTCTCAATAATTTCTCTCCAGTTATGTAAGTCATGATAAACATGATATAGAAGCCTATTGCAATGAGTAAGGGAAATCCAAAACCACCCTTGCGTACGATAGCACCAGCAGGACCTCCAATAAAGAGAAATACAAGACATACGACAGCCCAGGCAAATTGTTGGTGATACTTCAGATTTGCATATTTCATATATCTGAACTTTGCCTGATAGTCATTATGACGATTAATACTGTTGTCTCTGAGAGTCTTAGCAGTTTTAATGGCCTTATCCAATAAAGAGGTCTGTTCATCAGTCTTAAGCATTTGTAAAATACTCTCGTCTTCTGGAGAAATATCCAGCATGTTGACAACAGGCTTGGGAGTTTTTTTGAAATGTTTGATGCGTGATTTATCAGCTGCTTTTACCACTGTTTTAACCTTAGACGCTTTGGTTTGAGTTATCTGATCAGCTTTAGTATCCGTGTCAGCTGTAATATTGGACAGTTTTGAGATTTTATCTCCATACTCTTCTTCCTCGCTGAGCTCTTCATCGTAGCGATCTTGAGCGATCACTGAGTATGGCTTAACAAGTCTTCCGAAAGGATGCATGCTTCGTTCTTTCTTATATTTTACCCCTTGGGCTATAGAGTCTTGAAACTCCTCCAACTGCCAAAAAGTAAGAAAATCCAATTTTTTATCGGATACAGAGATGACATTGAGATTGAGTAACTCCGAGAGTTTAAACACTTTACGCAATCCATTAAAATTGACACGACTAACCGGTCTTCCTGGTAAATTAAACTTAGTGTCATTCTGTATTGCCGATTCGGACCGAATTTCTTTTAGCTGATATCCATCTTTCAATTCCATGATCAGATATTTCTGATCAGCTGTAGTATACATTTCACCGCGCTTGGCAGATATTAAGTTGACAATTGTGTTATCAGGGTCATTGTGGTCGTAGATTTTTATCCCTTCAAAAGTGCGTCCATCATCATATTTTTTATCTATCCAGATTGAGTAATTATCAAATTCTCGATTGAAAACTTTCTCATCAAAACCATAGGTCAAATCATTGGTTTTCATGTTTCTCAACTTGGTTTCAAATAGCTCCCTTGCTGTCGGTTTAATAAAGTTAGAAGCAAACAAAGAAAGTGACATAGTGAATATTGCCACCGCTAGGCCAGGGCTCAATATCCTCATCAAGGAAACTCCAGAGCTCTTAAGTGCGGTCAGTTCATATCGCTCTGCCATTCCTCCATAGATCATTACACTTGACAATAACACGGTTAATGGTAATGCCAACGGTATCAGACCTAAACCGAAGTAAGTAAGAAGCTCGATAAAATCTAGAATACCATAGCCTCTGCCGAGAAGATCTTCAATATCCTTCCATAATTTTTGCATCACCAAGACAAACAAAACCAAGAAGAATGATAATAGGTAAGGACCTAAAAATCCTTTAAGAAAAAACCTATCTAATACTTTAATGCGCAAAGCCTTTGATAATTTTGATCTGAATCTGTAACAAAACTACGTGGAAATCCGTCTACCAGACAAATACCCAAGTAATAACGACATGCTGCAAGCCATCATGCCTATTAAAGATAAATTATATCGATATGCCTTGCGCATATTAGGCAACCAGATGGCAGCAGAGGATGTAGTACAAGAGGTATTTATAAAGATCTGGAAGAAGCGAGCAGAGGTTCAAGAAATCGAGAACAAGGAGGCGTGGTGCATGACAGTTACACGTAACCTCGCACTGGATAAGCTGAGGAAGAAAAAATACCATCATGAACCCGTAGATGAGCACTACTCTCTTAAGGATTCAGGGATGGATCCAGCGCAACAGATTCAGAGTAACGACATTATGAAACAGATACGACAGGCCATCGATGGGCTTCCAGATGATCAGAGACAAGTAGTACATCTAAGAGATGTGGAGGGATATAAGTATAAGGAGATAGCCGAGATTACTGGACTAACTATTGAGAAAGTAAAAGTCTACCTGCATAGAGCGCGGATAGTATTAAGAAAACAATTAGCAAATCTCGATCGATGAACGATATAGAAGCAAAAGAACTACTCGAGAAGTATTGGGCTGCGGAGACTAATCTTGCTGAAGAGGCTACTTTAAAGGAGCACTACAGTCAGATTCCGTCTGAGGGCAATCCAGAAGGAGTACTGTTTGAGTATTTCGCTCAAGAGAAAGCACAGCAATCATCTCGTCCGATAGCCGTTCAAAAAGAACCCGCTAAGGTCATTTCTCTGATGCGTCGAGCGATGGTGGGTGTAGCTGCTGCAGTAGTATTGTTCGCTGCTATTACCATGATGAGATCTGAGCCAAGTAATCATAAGGTAGTCGATGACCCAGAGCAAGCGCTCGAGGTTACAATGACAGCACTTGGGTTCTTAAATGGATCAATAGATCGCAGCGAGATGGCCGTAAAAGACGGATTGTCTCAATTCGACAAAACCAGGATTTTCACATTTTATCGCACTAAACAAATTTGAATTTTAAATAGAAATTTTAATAAACATGAAAAATATAATCACTTTAGTTCTTGCCTTTTTCATGACCTCATCTATGATGTTCGGTCAATCTCTTCAATCATTCTTCAACGATCTCGAAGATCGTGATGATGTAGCCATTGTCTCTGTTAATAAGGAGATGTTTAAGCTGTTTGCGGCTATGGACATAGATGTAGATGGTGCCGATGTCAAAGAAATGGTCAAAGACATCAACAGTCTTAAAATCTATATCCAAGAGGAGAATGCTGACTACGAAGTATTTAAGCAAGCACGCACATTAGCACAGTCTTCATCAATGTCAGAATTGATCTCTGTTAAGGAAGGAAGCGAGCGAGTCTATCTCTATACGGATAAATCTAACGGAGATCAATACGTAGAGAATTTATTATTACTGGTTAGAGAACCAGATCAAAATATCTTCATCAGGCTTGATGGAAAAGTCAATCTGGATGATCTATCTAAGCTTACGGACAATATTGGAATAGACGGGCTGGAGCACTTAAAGAAAATCGAAAGATAAGTTTACTAATTGCAGTTTGTAATGCCTCATTGGATTGATTGAAGAAATGGAATTTGGGCAAGGCAAAAAACGCAGTAATAGCCCTCGCTATTGCGAGTATTTTTAACGCTGGATCAATTCTATTTCTAATCATTATGTGTGGCGATTACAATTTCAATTAGTAACACCATATCAACAGAATAATATGAGGCTCACTCCCAAAGTGAGCCTCTTTTTTATGCCTTATATTCGCGGCCATGATAATTACATATGTCATCATCGGATTGACCTGCTTGATTAGCTACTACTGTCTGAACAATAGAGCACTATTTAACGACCTTGCCCATAATCCATACATGGAGGTCAACCGTGGACAGTATTACAGAGTGTTATCGGGCGGATTCTTGCATGGCAGCATGATGCACTTAGGGATAAATATGTATGTCCTCTATCAGTTTGGAGGATTTATAGAGCAATATTTCTCTCATAAATTTGGCGGCCTAGGCCCTACTATCTATATAGTCTTTTATCTAGCTGCGATCATATTTGCAAACTTAGGCTCATTGGTTCGTCAGCAGAACAACCCAGGATTTTCTAGTATTGGAGCGTCAGGAGTTACATCTGCGCTTATACTATTCTATGTGTTTTTTGATCCATGGCA
>CAZDHV010000178.1:0-6533 GCA_964505335.1 uncultured Saprospiraceae bacterium
GTACACCATCATTACACGTCGCACATGGCGCACATGAACCGCCACAATCGACACCTTGTTCGTTGCCATTCTGTACACCATCATTACAACTACCTGACGTAACAATGAATATTGTTCCTTCTTGATCTGTGAATTCTCCTCCACTGGCGATCTCGGCTCCAGATTCATCTTCTAGAGTATATGAACCATCGCCAAAATCACAACATATGCCATCACCATAACTATCATAGATAGTAAACGTATACTGTCCATCATCGAGACATATTGGGATCTGCAATGAAGCTCCTTCTGGATAGTCTTCGTAAGTTCCACCTTCTGCTACAATATTTCCATTTTCATCTTTTATATCCCAAGTTGTTTCTTCGCCGTATCTATCAATTACCAGATCTAAATAAAATACCGTTCCATCACAATCTATCGGACAAGCATCACACAACTCTCCTCCGCAATCAATTTCTACCTCGTCACCGTTGAGGATACCATCTGAACATGTTCCTTCACAACTGCCATCATCAGTTGTTGCAAGTGGGTTAAAGCCATGATTATTCGCATTCGTACAACCTGCTATCTCACCACAAGATGTCAGACATGATCGATTCTGATACTGCTCGAGCAGGTGCTGCCTTACTTGTGGATGAAATCCTGCTCCTAGAGATATGCCTACATCAGATCTTGTATGGCAATAACTCATGATTGTTCCTGTCGCTGGCAAGCCAGGATCGGCACAGTTGGAACCTGAAGACACGCATGCATCTATGGCCTGATTATAATTAGTTCCCCACAAACATTCATGAGTATGTGGTGCTCCCAGATTATGGCCTAATTCATGGGCAAGCACATTGACTGTCCAAGAATAAACTGGAAGGGACTCATAAAATAAGGTAGTCTGACTGACACCATATGGATTAGATCCGCAGATTGTGCTTCCGTTAAATAAGGACGTCTGAGGATTGAAATTTACATATGCAACTCCACTCCAACCACAGCAATTCCCTGTTGCAGAGACAAGGTGCATCATATCCCCATTAAAGTTAGGGACCGCACTAGCTATCGCCTGTAAAGCTTGGCCTACATCACTAGCTCCATTATAGGAATCTGGCGTCGTCCAAATCTGAACTTCAGATATCTGTATGGGTATCCCGACATCAGCATAGAGATCAAACACCTCAAGAAATGCACCTTCCAAAAAGTTCATAACTTGCTGAGGATCAGACCCAAAATTTACATAAGTTGTGTAATCTGCCTCCAGATAGAGTTTTATACAATCGTTGGATTTATATGACTGATGAGTAGTAGCCACTTGTTTAATTTTTTCTGGAAGCTCTAGCTTAAGCTGATCATTCTCGCACGTGAAGGGCTGATCTCCAAGACTTTTGTCATTGAACAGCACATAGTTCTCCTGATTTTCGTGAGAACCTAAGTTGTAATGGCCATACTTATCTCGGATGGTGAGCTGGATGCTATTATCATTAATAGCAAGAGTAGCACGGCTATCAGGGTCATCTCCGACTTGACCAGTATATAGCTTGTTCCTAGATATGTCTAATTCTTCTCCAGATTTGGCTTTAATCTGTGCTCCATGAGCATAGATGTCAGCAGGCTGTAATTTCAAATCGATGTAATGATCTTTGCTTACAGGTATGAACAGTTCAGTCAGCTCGGAGCTTTTCAGAACTTTGAGTTGTTCATAATCTAAGTTGAGATAGATTTCGTTGTAGGTCGACTTGCTTTTTAAAGTCTTGTCTATTGAAAATAAATTGACAGAAGAAGTGTGTGACTTGAGAAGTTGACTTTGGTCTTCGTTCTGTTTTCTTTCAATTAAGTCTTGTGCATCTATATGTGTGATGAGCAATATAGACGCGAGTATCCAGAGTAATCTCACGGTACGAGTTGGTTATTAAATTGTAATAATTAATCCCCATATTCACTTGAGAAGGTGAATCTGTCGCACTCTTATAGACTACTATGAATATCTGTGTAAGTTTTGTTCCTCCTTGGAGGTACCTGTAATGAAACAAAGGGCTTGCCAAAAGCACAAAACTTTGAAAATGACTTCAGATATGTCGGAGGGCTAGCATAGAATTGCTTGAACGAGGGTCGTAATGCTAGATAGGCGTCAATCAATAGATCCAAATTGCTAATCCTCATATCGATGTGCATGTGTACTCAGCAGGATAAATGGGTTCACTAAGTCTGTTTTGTAAAATTAGATGCGAAGAGTACCAATTGTTCTATTGGTTCTAAGAAGTTGGACTGTTTACAATGACTTTGGTTGAAATACTAGCTTCTAAGTTTTGCTTTATTTAACCAATGCTAGCATTGCATCTAAAAATCAATAAAGGCCCTTATTTCTAAGAGTCTACAGATAGTTTATATTTATATATAAATCTTATATAAGTGTATGATTAAGAGCTTGTTCTCGATAATTTTTGTTCACTTCTCCATTATTTTGATGGGTCAATCGACGGGATATGTGACTGATTTCATCAGGTATTTATCAGAGGACGGCATATCATATAAAGACTATATCAAGGTAGATTCCAAGAGAAAGAGTACATGGCACTATCTTCCGAAGGGTCGAAAACCAGAAGAGGTGTTTAGCTTTACTTCGCCACGTGAATATGAGTTCAAAGCTCTGCTTGACGAGCGCTACAATCAGATTCTGTTCAATCAAGGAAGCTTCTCATTAATACGAGAAGACAAAATGAATGATGACGATTTAATTATAAATGATAATCGATACATTTTTCAAAATGACTATAAGAGCAGTAAGGAGGGCTATTACGGATTTTGTGCTGCCGTCAAAGAGGGGTTTAAAGAAGTCAATTATGTATGGGTCTTCCCAGACCGATTTGAAGTGTTGAGTTATGAGGCAAATGTGGACGGTGACTGGTCACTGATTGACAACACTCTTTCCTATACAGCTCAGGAGGTCAACAATATATTATTCAAGATTGAGTACAAAATTAGAGATATACAACCTCTTGAACTAAAGGACCGGACCGTTTCGCTGAAAGACTCAATGGTTGTAAGCCAAAAACTCATTACAATCGACATCTGGGATGACAGTAAAGTCGATAATGACGTCATATCGCTTAAGGTAAACGATGAATGGCTTGTGCAGTATCTTGAAGCTAAACAGGAAAAAACCACATTCAAATATGTTCTGCGGCAACCAGAAAACTATATAATCTTAAGAGCAGATAATGTTGGTGAGATTCCGCCTAATACTACGGCCATAAGAGTTAACGACGGCAAAAATCAATATATGGTTGTATTGGATTCAGATCTTGGGAAAAGTGAGGCTATCAAGATAACCTTGTCAGAAGATTAATCTATTCTTGACAACTTCCGATATCAATAAACAGCTCAGACCCTGCAGCAACACTAAATCCTACATTAAGATCCACTTCTCCATTCGCACGCCAGTAAACTCTATCAAGTGCATTTACTTCTACAGGTCCAGGTGTAACTGTACTAATTGATGAATTAGTAATGATACTGTTATTGACATTGTTATCTGTAATAGTACTTGTTGTAGTTGCATCACAAGAATATTCACATGGGCTATCTTGACCAAAGTTGTCGGCAAGTGGATCATCACAAATATTACCTGCTGGCGGCTCCTCTGGTGCTGGTGGATTACTCTTAATCTCTAATCTATCAATGGCTATATCACTCGTCCAGTTAGACCCTGTCTCAGCCAAAACTTCGATTTGCACTACTTCGTCTTGATAAGCTCTCATATCTACTGTGGCAGTAAACCATTGGTTCCCTTGATTGCCAGATATAGTAGCAAGCAATTCAGAATTTTCTTCTTGATGAATAGTTAAAGCTAATGAGCCCATTCCCTCTCCATACATATGAAATAGGAATGAAAAGGTTGGATCAGTGAGCTCTGACAAATCTATGCAGTCCGATATCAATCTTGCTGTCTTGGCAGGAAAGTTTGGAGAACTCGCTTCTACATAAAAATAGCTGCTACCATCATTGGCTTGATCAGGACCAGTATTATTAGATGGAGTTGCCCCTGTATTAAAGGTCCAATCTAAATCGTCATCGAATGCATTGGTCCAAATTCCGAGATCTGATGATTCGAAGTCGACAACAATGTCCTCAGAGATAACTAAAGAGTTTTCACAGAAAACTTCTGGCGGAGGCGGTGGTGTTGTGCCACAATTAGCTAAGAAATTACTGGCAGCAAATAGATATTCATCATAAAGGTGGTCTCCCACTTCTTGACCAAATGCCAAGTCAAAGGAAATACCAGGACGTCCTGCAAAGTGACAGTAGCTCATAATAGATCCAGGTCCGCTTGGGTAACCAGGATCAGAACAATTACCTTCTATTGTGAAGCATCCGTCGATGGCTATATTGTCATTAGGACCCCATGCACATGCTTGGGTATGTGGTGCCCCCATGTTGTGGCCCATCTCATGTGCAAGTACGTTAACTGTCCATGAATAGTTAGGAACACCGGCATATGACATTGAAGTCTGACTCACCGCAAACGGAACATTGGTTCCAATAGTTGTCGCCTTGCAAGGCCCTGATCCTCGACAAGAAACATACGCAATGCCACTATAACCATTTCGGTTCTGCGCTGATATTAAGTGAACCATATCTGCATTGAATGAAGCTGGGTCTACGGCCCCTGCTACTGCTGGAAGCGCATTGCCAACGCTGCTCTCAGCACCATAGCCATCTGGTCCAGTCCATACCCTAACACTGGATACTTCGATAGGAATGCTACTTGTTGAGTTCTCATATAGATATTCAAATAATACAGCTACTTGGGCAAAAGATGCCAAAGCAAATTGCTCTGCAGCTTGGGCGTTTTGACCAAAATTTTGGTAGCTCCTGTGATCTACCTCCACGTGAATTTTTACGCATTGACCCGATTTCTGAAGACGTACACCTTCCATTACGGGAAAATCTTCTAGCTGTATTTGCTCACCTGATCCTGTCCCACACTCAAAAGGAAATTCTCCTAGCTCCTTCTCATTGAACAACATATAATCTTCCCCTTCTGTCATTGGTCCCAAATTATACATGCCGTGCGCATCGATGATCACAGCTCTTACATCTTGGTCTGTGACTGTCAATTGTACCATAGAGCGAGGGTCATCTGCCACCACTCCTTTATAATAAGAAATTCGAGAAGGCTTCAATTCATTTCGCTCGCCATCATACAGAGCGTAGCCTGCTGATGTAATGTCCGAAGGATATAACTTAAGATCGACACTGTAATCGTCCGATACAGGTATGCTAATCACCAAATCGTGCTTCTTGTGCATTGACTCAATCAACTTTGCATTGATACTGAGTTGAACACCATCCAATTTGGAGGACTTATCCGAAGACAGCGAAAATAAATCTATCGTCTCCAGATCTGTTTTGTGGTAAATCTGATCAGCAACAATATTGGGGTTATAGCTTATATCAGCTGGAATGTTGCGCTGTGTTCTCTTTATCAAGTCTTGGCTCATGCCCATATTGAGGCATAGCACGACTGCTAATAGGGTTAGGGGGGATTGGATCATTGAATCTTGGGTAAAAAAGTGAAATTCTATGTTTAGGACAAACACAAGGTCATTTGTCCCTTAGGTAATGCTCATGGAGTCTGCTAGCAAGCCGACATAACTCGATTGGGTCGCAATTGCAATTTGGCAATATCTATCAAAATGATTATTAGGGACAACCCTATAGGTGACTAAGGATTAGGTAAGAGTAAATCAGTAAGGTGTATTGATAATAGCTTGCTCTAATTACTGGACAGAGGCTGAGGCATTGACATCGCCTATTTTCACTCCTATAAAGTTGATATCGGTCACGTCGCCTTGAGATACCGGAATCACGACATCTGTCTGTACGCCGTTGCGTATACTCGCTTCGCTCAAGTCTGCAAATTCTGGAACAAATAGCCAGCTAGGTCGGCCATCAAACTCTGATGTGAGATTTAGCAATACTCTCCGTATGCCAACAAGATCTACGGCAGAGACTGAACCATTATTATTGACGTCAGCGGCTATCAGTTGATATGGATCTTCGAATGTCTGAAGCCCCAAGATGTGCCGTGTTATCAATACGATATCAAGAGAACTGACACCGTTAGCAGCGTTGTCATTGTTGAAAGCCACAATGGATAAACTTCTATCTGAAGGAAGGTCATCTATACTGTATCGACCTTGGTTATCTGTTGTAGTTGATACATCACCGATAGTCACTTGCACACTTTCTAATGCTTGACCTGTCGTACTAACAATGCGTCCACTTACTCTTCGAGATGTTACTGCACATGGCTCACATGGGCCTCCGCAGTCTACTGACTCCTCGCCTTGATTCTGAATGCCATCGGAACAGCTATCACATGTTGGACAGCCGGGATAGGTACCTCCACAATCGACTCCGTCTTCATCGCCATTCTGGATGCCATCAAAACAGGTCTCGCAAGCTTCGTCTATATCTGCATCGGGAACATAGTTGTAGGCATCCACATCGCTATCACAGCCAGTAACACATGGAGCACATGG
>CAZDHV010000179.1:0-6493 GCA_964505335.1 uncultured Saprospiraceae bacterium
CAAACATTTTCAATTGCGGAAGATGTCAGTATTGGGACTTCTATTGGGACTGTTACTGCCTCAGATGCAGACAATGATCCCTTAACTTTCAGCATAATAGCTGGAAATTCGAATGATGTTTTTTCAATCGAGAGTACGTCAGGAGAAATCCTACTTTCTGAAATGCTCGACTTTGAAACCACCAGTACTTATTCATTGACGGTGCAAGCAGCGGATAATGAAAGCAATGCTACTGCCATCATTACCATCAATGTGACGGATGCCATTGATCCAACAGTTACTTCTCCAGTGGGGCTATTCGCTCCAATTTTAGATGGTACATTAATTGGTGCTGACTATTGGTCAGACCAACCTGAAATACTTTCTGCTGGAATGGGTTTTTGTGATATTGTTGGTGTAACTGGAGACGTACTTACGCAAGAATTGGTAGAGCAAGCAGGTGGGGCATGGTTGTCGGACATTGCCTGCAACCCAGATGATGTCGGATTTTTTACAACTACATCGCTACAAAGTCAAGTAGGTACAGTTTTTATTTTGCAAACCCCTTATGGGGAATTAAAAGATGGGGCAATTGGTCTTGATGGATTACCCATCGTATTTAGCTGGCCTGTCGTAACCAGTACGATAAGTCTTACCGATTTTCAGTTTACATTAAATACGGGAGAAATTGTTACGCCCTTGGCTGCCAGTTCAGCACCAAATTTGGAGAACAATGAACGGAATTGTGTGGTGGTATTCGCTGAATTTGGGAACAAATTACCCAGTAATAGTCCAGATTCTCGTTTTCCTGTAAGATGTGAAATTGTAGCGGACGAAACACCTTTAATGTTGGTCGGCCCTAATAATCAAATGGTAAGTGCAGTAGGGCTTACATGGGAAACAACAACCAGTCCTTATGATGATAATAATGGTCCGAGATTAGTCGGAGCCAAGCTAAACTATGTTGACAATCAATCTGTCGGTGAGGGAATAAGCAACGCCATTTTCAACAACAATTCGACTGCATTTCCGAATGATGAATTTGCCCTTTATGGTGGAGGTGATTTTAGATTGCGAATGTTAACTACTGGAGGTTTTTCGCCAGATGGGGTCAGAGGTGTATTACCAACTGATTATGAAAAGTTCTTTAGAATCCATGCAACTGGAACGGATGGTTCTACTGTTTTGCTTGAAGAAGTAGGAGTTGATTATCAAGTGATGGGAGGTAGCTTGAGGGTAGTTGGTCTATCTGATTTAGGTAGAGTGGAAGGCAATGGTATTGAATATGGTGATTGCTATACAGAAGATAGGGATAATTACATTGATATCATTTTGGTCGGAGATGACGAAGCTGCGAGGAATATTACATTCCTTGAAATTCCAAGTTTGGATGGTGGCTATTCTGCTTTTTTCAACCCTGGAGGCCCTGGAACAACCCCTTTTTCTGGAGAGGCATACTCAGAACCAGGTCCACCAGATTTAGAACCGGTTATTATTGCCTTGGATAATCCTATGCGGGTATCGAATTAGCAAAATCTATCTTTGAACACAAGATGCCGATTATGAATTGTTAAAAGTTAGAATGAGGTGAGGTATAATAGAATGAAAAAGCGGAATCAATTTATTCGTTGATAAAAATGGATAGATAGATCAGTCTATGAGACATCTATGATACTTTGGATAAACTCTTTCTGAAGTACGAGTTTGATGTTAGCCAGTACGATGTCACCCATGGTCGCACAGTTCAGGAACATATCATTCTTATGATGGTTCGCTAGTTCTTCTCTGAGCTGCACCACCTTTTCATCAGACGAAATCCTGTCCTTGATCATGTTCTTGAGCAGGATGATGAGTTGGTTGCGTGAGTTGCGAGCTCGGCGAGCGATAAGTGATCGCTCCTCAAGCTGATACTGGCGGACAGCACCAGATTTCAAATGCTCAATTCCAAGATAGATAATAGGGTTATTTTCCTTAAAGTATTGTGGAAGGTAGAAGCTCTTGCGTCCTTCATATGACTGCTGATCAAAGTCAATCGCCCTAATCCTATATTGATAACCTTCAATATCAGGTGTTATATCGACGATGTAGTTGTATGCTCGCATATCACCTAACAGACGCACGAAGCAACGCTCATTAAACTTAATGAACTCTTTAGCAATTCGGATTTGATCGAACTGAGGTACTGCGAGATGTCTGCTGATGAAATCATCTCCGGGGACTCCAGCGACATGCTCCTCGATCAGGGTTTTGTCATAGACCAGGTAGTTGAGACGATCTGGAGACAGTATGCCTTCAAGCTCTAAGCCATATATTCTACTGGCATCAATCTTCTTAATATAGAAATGATCATAGTTATCATTAAGTCTATTACTGATTCGGATCCTAAATGGCTTGGTATTGCCAAATGTACAATAGTCAATACGGGCGATATTAAGATGTTCTATAACACTGGTGTCACCCTCGGTCTTGAGTAGGGCATATATAGTACAGAGATTCTTGTTGATTTCTTCTTGTTCGGCTTGCTCATAGTATACCGTTTCCCACAGCGTATCATTGCCGCTACTATCCACCAGTGGAACACTGGCCATATAACGTAGCATATCATCATACTGAAGAGGAAGCTCTGTAAGACGACTGTATTTGGCCAAGTATTTCAACAAATTGCTTGACGGGGCGAATATTTTCTTCTTTTTTGACGGCTTATTTCCGAACATTAAATGATAATAGATCAATTATTGTACCTGAATTGAATACTGCAGCGTCTATATAAAAACTGAACGGCTATGTTGCTGAAGCAGACTATATTTGTAGGTTAATAAGCTAGATGTTTGATTATGCCAATAGTATCAAAACGAGGTGAACGCATGACTCAATCTCCAATTAGGAGCTTGATACCTTATGCCAGAGAAGCTAAGTCGAGAGGAGTGGAAGTGATGCACCTCAATATCGGCCAACCAGATATCAAAACGCCTCAGTCGGCAATAGATCGACTCAAGGGCTATGATAATAGTATAATCGAGTATGGAGCCTCAGAGGGAGACTTGAACTTGAGAAAGGTGGTACACAAGTACTATTGTGATCATGTATCTAAGATTGATCTTTCGAATATCTATGTTACTACAGGAGCATCGGAGGCCATCATGTTTACACTCTTTTCTTGTTTTGATGCCCATGAGGAAATCATTATTCCTGAGCCATTCTATGCGAACTACATTGGCTTTGCACACACTTCAGGGGTTAATTTAGTGCCAGTAACAAGCAAATTGGAAGACGGATTTAAGCTGCCTTCGCCAGACGCATTCGTACAGAAGATTACGACGAGTTCTAAAGCGATATTCTTATGCAATCCGGGTAATCCTACAGGGAACCTATACTCCAAGTCGGAGTTGATAGAGATCGCTCAACTGGTTAAGAAGTATAACTTGTTCCTTATAGTCGACGAGGTATACAGAGAGTTTTGCTATGATGAGGAGTTCACTTCAGTCCTAGAGCTTGAAGGTATAGAAGACCATGTGGTCGTCATAGATTCTATTTCTAAGGTATTCAGTGCTTGTGGCAGTAGGATAGGTTTTATCGTGTCTCGCAATGAGCGAATCATGGCGAATATCCTCAAGTACGCACAGTTGAGACTCTGTCCCCCGATGATAGGTCAGTATATGGCTGTTGCATGTTTTGATAATAGAGCAACTTATATCCAAGAAGTCAAGGCAGAGTATAACAAGCGCAGGAAGTTTCTACACAGTAGGTTGAGCCAGATACCTGGAGTAAAGATTTATATGCCTAAAGCTGCCTTCTATATCATGACTGAACTGCCAGTAGCCGATGCAAGCCACTTCGCTACCTGGTTATTGAAGGACTTCAGTCACGAGGGCAGAACGATTATGTTAGCACCGGGTAATGGGTTTTATCTCAACCAAGAGCAAGGTAAGTCTCAAGTGAGGATTGCCTTCGTACTTGGTGTGGAAGAGCTAGCAGCAGCCATGGACATACTTGAGGTGGCACTTAAGAAGTACGCTTCAGTAAGTCCTACTCAAAAACAACCGTCTTATTCTTATATATAAGTACGTTGTGGTTGAGGTGTGACCAGATCGCATTGGCAAAGACGATCTTCTCTATGTTTTTCCCTTTTCGCTTCATGTCAGCAATACTATCTCTATGAGAGATCGGTATGACATCTTGTGCGATGATCGGTCCTTCATCAAGATCTTCTGTGACATAGTGTGCCGTTGCACCCATAAACTTCACACCACGTACATATGCTGCCTTATATGGATTAGCTCCTGCAAATGCCGGAAGCGAAGAATGATGTATGTTGATAATCTTCATCGGATAGGCGTCTATCAGTTGTGAGGATAAGATCTGCATATAACGTGCGAGTAACACGAAATCGACATTGTGCTTTTGCATCAATTCGATTTCCTTGCGCTCCTGCTCTTGCTTAGTTGCTTTAGTAATGGGGAAGTGATGAAACGGGATATTATGTTGTGCAGCGAGCGGGGCAAACTTTTCGTGATTGCTGATGATGACTGATATCTCAATGTCCCATTCTCCTGACTCATATCGACTCAAGATGTCGTGTATACAGTGAGAATACTTAGATACGAATATGGCCACCTTCGGCTTATGGCTTCTGAAGTGAAGAGTCCAGTGCATCTGATGCTTCTTAGCAATCAGTGTGTCGAAGTATTCCTCGATCTTATCAGAGGGTATCGTGAAGTCTGATAGATCCCATTCTATACGCATAAAGAATAGATTATCAGTATAGTCTACATGTTGATCCAGCTTAATAATGTTTCCATTATTAGTTAGTACAAAGTCACACACCTGATGTACGATTCCTTTTTGATCAGGACAATCTATTAGTAGGATTGCGGTATCTCTTTCGTTGCTCGCCATAGCTAAATTATTCTATCGTTTGTCGTGCAATAATGATGCCTATTGAGTTATCGATTGCTCAAGGGGAAAAGTCACATAGATGACTTATTTTTATATAACTATTTGGGTAGACAACGTATTAGAAATTAATTACATATAATTGTAAACAGAATTGAAATCGATGAAACGAATATCTTACTTATTACTAGCAATCTTAGGTCTCATACTCATCTCCTGTGGAAGTGAAGATGAGTCAGTAGTTCAGCAACCCACAGATGATGAACCCTTATTTGTACTTGACAAAGCCCCATATTTTGAGTTGAATACCTTCGATGGGGGCATCATTAATAACAAGGACTATGAAGGTGATGTATATGTCTTATTCATCTTTGGCAATGGCTGTGGTCCATGTACAGCAGTAGGGCCAGAACTCGAAACACGTCTTAATATAGCATTCAGCGAACGTGATGATTACAGAATTATCGGAATCGATAATTGGGATGGCAATAACGCTGCTGTTGCAGCATATGCAGAACGGTCAGGGGTGACTTTTCCGCTGGGTGTAATGGGCTCCGAAGTTTCTCGACAGTTTGATAGCACATATGATCGCTTATTAGTTATAGGACGAGATGGTGGCATCGTCTATCGTGGTAATAGTGTCGCAGCTAATAATCTTGATGAGGCAGTAGAAGTAGTAGAGGGCTTACTCGCAGAATAATGAATGTACTGATTAAAACTGCGCTATTCCTGCTTGGAATAGCTGTTTCGACAATATCATCAGGGCAGAACTTAGAGTATTTTTCTCTCGAGGATTTGGAAGGAGAGTGGCAGACCTTCGATGATTTAAAAGGTTCCAAGGTAACAGTCATAGATTTTTGGGCTACGTGGTGCGGACCATGTGTTAAGGCTATGCCGAAGCTGAATACTTTATATGAGGAGCTCGTCGAAGAAGGCGTAGCTGTGATCGGTATCAGTTGTGATGGCCCACGAAGTGTTGGATTGGTTGATCCCGTGGTTAACTCTATGTCTATTACTTACCCTATACTTAAGGATATCGATTGTGAGCTTAAAAATGCTCATGGTTATCAGGACTTTCCGACGTTGCTAATCTTAGATAATCAGGGGGAGATTGCCTTTGTCCACGAAGGATTTAGGACTGGAGATGAAAAAGAAATCAAGGAGCATATCCGCTCAATGTTGGAATGAGGATATTTCAGATACTACTCATATGCTTTACAAGTCAGTATGCTATCTGTCAATTTTCACTGATTAATCTTACTGAAGTACAAGTTGGCAGGCTACCCGATGAAAACACCCCATCTTTCGTATCGTTATATGATCGATTTGTAATAAACTATCGCATTGGCGATTTTAAATTGAGCGCGACAGCAGAGAGCTATGTAAGCCCTTTTGCTAATCGCAATTATGCCGCATTATCTCAAGCAGGGATCACTTACAGGAAAAAACGCTGGACAGTTAAGCTGGGCAACTTCTATGAAACTATTGGACGAGGATTGTTGATAAGATCTTTTGAGATTCAAGGAGCTTTACTTGAAGATTTTGGATTTAGATCGAGAAATTACTTCCACCGAGATCATTTAGGAGGGCTGGTCAAGTACAAGGGCAAGAAGTGGAATGT
>CAZDHV010000180.1:0-6473 GCA_964505335.1 uncultured Saprospiraceae bacterium
ATCCGAAATGTGCGGAAGGTATATCAGGGTCAGCTGACCTATTCTGCCAATTGGGGTGATGAGTTCGAAAAAGTAGGATTCTGGGATGAACTCGATTTCATTGGCTTAAACTCCTACTATCCACTGAGTAAGCAGGATAACCCAAGTAAGCGAGAACTCAGCAAGAATTTTGAAGGGATTAAAAACAAAATCAAGAAAGTCTATAAAGCTCATCAGAAGCCAATTGTATTCACAGAGATTGGCTTCAGAAGTATCGATGCACCATGGAAGAATCCACATGCTGAGGGTGACGACTCATTTAATGCCGCCCACCAAGATCTCTGCTATCAAGTAATTTTTGAAGGGATTCAGGATCAAGAGTGGTGTGGTGGTATTCTGTGGTGGAAGTTTCCCTCATACCTCGATTATCAAGGGCCAGAAAACAGTTCATTTACGCCCAATATGAAGCAAGCGGAAAACACAGTTCAGGAATGGTTCAATAAGTAAGTAATCCTCAGTCCAACATTCTCTGAGGTCATGCACCCTGTGTTCGGAGTTAGACTGTCATTGGGTACTAATGCTTATCTTGAGAAATCTCATAGCTAAACTTAAAGGTCGCCCATGTATAAAAAGTCGTTCTCCGTATTGATACTCTTGATAGCTGCCGTTGGGTTGTACGGTAGCTTTGGACTCGTGCAGAATGAATGGATCAATGGGGACATTTGCCCAAAACTTCTTGGGATCCCAGCTTGCTACATTATTTTTGGATGTTTCAGCCTAGCGATAATCTCACAGCTCAATATACTACGTGATCGCAGTTGGTTATTTTGGATTGGTGTTTTGCCCGCATTATCAATAGCGAGTTATGGAAGTTTGGGAGAGCTGGTTGGCTTTGCTTCTTGTCCAAAGACCTCGGGTGGGATACCCATGTGTTTTATCTCCTTTGGGTTCTTTGGTAGTTTAGCACTGTTGAAATTACTTTTACGAAGATCTAATCATTAAGCCTCCAACTGTTCCCTTGCACCTCTTGCAATCTCCAGAGCTGCAGGATTATCACCATGTATACAGATTGACTCAACGACGAGCTTGTGCTTTGTACCATCAGCCCATGTTACAGTCTGATTCTGTGCCAAGCTGAGTACTTGATTTATTGCAATCTGTGGATCATGATATACTGATCCATCAACAGACCGAGATTGCAACTTGGTGTTATGCTCATACCTGCGATCTGCGAAACCCTCTCTGATGATATCAATCTCCAATGAATTGGCCACCTGAATAATGGGCGCATCTGCCAACACCATGATCTTGAGGGTATTATCTATGGCTTGTATCCCCCTGATGACTGCGGCTGCTTCTTCTTGATCTTGAGCAATGGAGTTGTATAATGCACCATGAGGCTTAACATATGAAAGCACCCCACCTTTAGACTCTACTAGGCCTTTTAAGGCACTGACTTGATACTTTATCATAGAAGTGAGCTCAACATGAGGAACGAACATCTTGCGACGCCCAAAACCTTGCAAATCCGGATAGGACGGATGAGCTCCGATCCTTAATCCATGTTCCAAAGCTTGATCAATAGTCGATTCAATATGATATGCATCTCCACCATGAAATCCACAAGCAATATTACACGAGCTGAGATATGGCATCATCAATTGATCTTGGCCGATAGTGTAATTACCGAAGCTTTCACCCATGTCACAGTTCAGATCAATCTTCATAACTCTTATTGATGGCGCTCTTTAAGAACCTTAATAACATCAGAAAGATTCATATCTCGATCTCTCAACAACACTAAATAATGGAATAGTAAATCTGCTGCTTCACCTAAGAATAGCTCATCATTCATATCCTTGGATTCGATCACTAATTCTACCGCTTCCTCCCCTACTTTCTGAGCTATCTTATTAGTTCCCTTGTCAAAGAGTGATGAGGTATAAGACTTCTCGGTACGATCTTTATAACGGTTATCAATGACATGCTCCAGATAATCTATGAAGTTCGTATTGCTGATGCAATTGGATTCATTCCAGCAGGTGTCACTTCCCGTGTGGCAGGTCGGCCCTTTCGGTGATGCCTTGATTAGTACGGTGTCTTCATCACAATCTAATGACCACTTCTTAAGCATAAGGAAATTACCGCTCGTTTCTCCCTTAGTCCAGATCTTATTTTGAGATCTACTCCAAAATGTAACCTTACCAGTCTGAACAGTAATATCAAAGGCTTCTTGATTCATATAGCCCAGCATGAGAACCTTATTAGTTATCACATCCTGGACAATTGCAGGTATTAAGCCACTATGTTTATCGAACTTCATTGTCTTCTACAATTTCTTAATCTATATCCTAATTGGAATTCCTCGACTTTTCAGATGTTGCTTCAACGTAGCTATTGGGATTTCATTAAAGTGAAATATGCTGGCAGCTAATCCTGCATCAGCATTCCCTTCTGTAAAAGTATCATAAAAGTCATCCATAGAGCCTGCTCCTCCTGACGCTATCACTGGAATACTTACGAGATCATTCATTTGAGCCAAAGCTTCGTTCGCGAATCCTGACTTCGTGCCATCATGATCCATAGAGGTAAATAAGATTTCACCTGCACCTAAGTCTTCCATACGTTTTGCCCACTCAAATAGCTCTATATCCGTAGGCTTTGTGCCTCCATGTGTATGGATTAACCATCTACCATTAACTTGACGTGCATCTATCGCAACAACCATGCATTGACTTCCGAATGTTTCGGATATTTCCCGTACGATCTGTGGGTTATACACTGCTGCACTGTTTACACTAACCTTGTCGGCACCGTTGGCAAGAATCTTACTCACCTTGTCTGCTGAAGCTATTCCACCTCCAACTGTAAACGGGATATTAATCTGCTTCGCTACCTCTTTAACAAGAGAATAAATCGTTTCTCGCTCCTCTTGAGTAGCCGATATATCTAAAAAGACCAGTTCATCGGCGCCTTGCTCTGCATATTTTCGAGCTAACTCGATGGGATCTCCAGCATCTCTCAATTCAAGAAAATTGACTCCCTTAACAGTTCGTCCATTCTTGATGTCGAGGCATGGTATGATTCGTTTAGTGAGTGGCATGAACTATACGATCTCAAATGTTCTAACTACTTCTTCCAGATCAACTAGGCCTTCATATAGCGCTTTGCCTAAGATCACACCATCAACCCCTATTTCCTGCAAGGTTTTCATTTCTTTAATGCTTGACACGCCTCCACTTGCTGTTAGCTTTATATGCGGGAAATGATCTAATATTTTATCGTACAGCGCTATAGAGGAGCCTTCCATCATTCCATCTTTACAGATATCTGTACACACGAAGTTTACAGCGCCATCGTCAGCGAAATCATTTATAAAATCAAAAAGCTCAATCTCAGACTTTTCTTGCCATCCATTAACAGCTATCTTCCCTTCCTTCACATCAGCACTCAAGATAATTTTGTCTGCTCCGTACTTCATGATCCAAAATTTAACTAGTATTGGATTACGTATAGCAAGGCTACCTATATTCACTTGATGTGCACCTGAACGAACTGCTTGAATCAGTGAATCCTCGCTCTTGATTCCTCCACCAAAATCTATTTTCAAGTCTGTTTCCAAGGCAATCTGATTCAGCGTATATAGATTTTTGGGTGAGTTAGACTTCGCTCCGTCTAAATCTACCATATGGAGATGCTTTATGCCTTTCTCAACTAAATCTGTTGCTACATCTAACGGACTTTGATCGTATATTTTCTTCTTGTTATAATCGCCTTGAGTTAGCCTTACACATTTGCCGTCAATGATATCTATCGCTGGTATGATTTTCATTTAATGTTCTTAATGAAGTTCGCTAAAATCTGTTCTCCGACAGCACCACTTTTCTCTGCATGAAATTGAATGCCATAGAAGTTTTCTTTGTGTACTGCTGCGCATATGTCTAAGCCATAATGAGCTGCTGCGATACTGTATTGATTATCCTCTACATAATAACTGTGTACGAAATAGACGAAGTCATTATTGCTTATTTTTTCTAAGAGTCTATGGTCTGTCCGCTTCGATTGAATCTCATTCCAACCCATATGTGGAACTTTGAGATCAAGATCTTGGCTAAATCGTCTAACCCGAGCAGGAACTATATCTAAGCAAGTCGTATCTCCTTCTTCTGAATAGGTACAAAGGAGTTGCATGCCTACACAAATGCCCAACACAGGTTGTTTTAAATTTTTGATGACTTGATCTAAGCCTTTGTCCTTGAGATTGCTCATGGCCGCACCAGCATGTCCTACACCAGGAAAAATAACCTTGTCGGCAGAACATATCTGATCACTATCACTGGTGAGAAGATAATCAACATCCAATCTGTCAAGCGCATTCATCACACTACAGATATTACCAGCATCATAATCTATCAATGCGATCATATTACTCCTTTGGTTGATGGCATTTCATCACTAGATTTGTCTATTGCTTTTCCCATGCGTATAGCACGAGCAAATGCTTTGAATATCGATTCGATTTTATGATGCTCATTGTCACCTTCTACCTTGATGTTCAGGTTGCAATCTGCATTATCCGAGAAAGACTTGAAGAAGTGATACACCATCTCTGTGGGCATATCCCCCACATATTCTCGATCTAATTGGACATCCCACTCGATCCATGGTCTTCCACCAAAATCCAGTGCGACCTGTGCTAGGCAATCATCCATCGGAAGAGCGAAACCATATCTCTGGATTCCGACCTTTTTGCCAAGTGCTTCCTTAAATGCTTGGCCTAATGCTATGGCGGTATCCTCTATGGTATGGTGTTCATCTATTTCGAGATCACCTTTAGCTTTAACTATAAGATCCATCTGTCCATGCTTGGCAATCTGATCGAGCATATGATCAAAAAAATTCAAACCAGTGTTGATCATTGACTCTCCGGTACCATCTAAATTAAGGTGCACACTAATATTAGTCTCCTTAGTCGCCCTGACTAAATGACTTTGGCGATCCTGTTTTTTGAGCATAGTATAGACGTCACTCCAGCTATCAGTGATTAAGGCAGTACTATCCCGAAGCTCATCTGAAGCTTGTACATTCTTACCATCATATTCATTGATGAATATTCCTTTAGCCCCCAGATTTTTAGCCAATTGTATATCACTCCATCGATCCCCCAAAACAAAAGATTGTGACATGTCGTACGGACCATCGATGTACTTTGTAAGCATCGCAGTCCCAGGTTTGCGATATGGCGAACCATCCTTCTCAAAGCTACGGTCTATGTAAATATCTTCAAACTTGATACCCTGCCCACTGAGGGTCTTGACAGTTAGCTCCTGATAAGGCCAAAATGTTTCCTCTGGATAAGAAACCGTACCGAGACCATCTTGATTAGTGACCATAACTAATACATAGTCCAGTTCTTGAACTATTTTAATCAAGTATCTGATGACACTGGGATAGAAAGAAAACTTCTCAAGTGAATCAACTTGATAATCTGTCTGAGGCTCACGTATTAGTGTCCCATCTCTATCAATAAAGAGTACTTTCTTCATGCTCTGTACTTTCTAAGTGCTTCGATCAATCTCAGATTTTCGATAGCTGTTCCAACCGTTATTCTTAAGCACCCTTCACAGTGTGGTAGCTTGGAGCGATCTCTTACTATAATCTTTAGATCTCGTAGATAACTCATGATCTTCATTGGATTCGTAAACTTGACTAACAAGAAGTTGGCGTCAGAATCGTGAACTAATTCAACTTCTGATATAGCTCTTAGTTCTTCTCTGAGCTTTTTACGTTCGGCAATGATACTGCTATTCTCTTGCTTGATTCGTTCTAAATCACCAAGCACTTCTAAGGCCCGATTCTGAGTCTGTGATCCGATATTGTAAGGAGCCTTAACCTTGGTCATGTACTTCAGGATTTGAGGGTTGGCAAATGCCATACCTATACGTAACCCTGCTGCACCTAATGCTTTAGAAAAGGTCTGAAGTACGATCAGATTTTTGTGCTTTTCTATCAGTGGGATACAGGTGGCTTTGGTGCTAAAGTCAATATATGCCTCATCAACAACCACTAGCCCGTTGAAGCCCTCTATACATGATATGATCTTGTCGTGATCATAACTATTACCAGTTGGATTATTAGGACTACATAAGAAAAGAATCTTATCCGTTTCTGTCTGATCAGTTAATGCATCAGTAGCATCATAGTCAAAGTTAGCGTCAAGTTGTATTTGAATTGATCCGATATCATTGATATCTGCCATGACCTTATACATGCCAAAGCTTGGGTAGATATATCGTATACGATCTAAGCCAGGTCGGCAAAATGTCCTGATGATGTAATCGATAATCTCATCGCTACCATTGCCAAGAAATATGTTTTGTGGATGGATTCCTTTCCACGCACTTATTTGTGTCTTAAGCTCTCGCTGATACGGATCGGGATATCTATTGATACCATTGTCATATGGATTTTCATTAGCATCTAAGAGCACATCA
>CAZDHV010000181.1:0-4342 GCA_964505335.1 uncultured Saprospiraceae bacterium
TCTTTGATCGGAGTGTGCCGTTCCCAACATCCATAAGACCTTCTGGCACTGTCACTGTCACTAACATGCTATCCACCTCATCATACATATGATCCTTACAGGGCCACCATATGCTTGCTCCAATGCCCTGACAGGAACTCGCAGCAAATGGGTTGCCATTATTATCTGAAGTCCAGGTGATGCCACCATCCCATGGTGCACGCTTGGCAACATGTGGGTTGCCACCATAGTGTACAATAATGCTATTGAGCGCTCCCACATGCTGCTCTTTATCGAGATGGATATGATGGGCAGGGCCACTCTGTGTAAACTTCAGCTCGCGACCATCCTGAGTAACACGAGTTATCTGTAGGGGCTCTTGCAAGTCTATCTGCATAATATCGGATTGTTCAAGAACGGTATACCGCACTTCATTAGATCCCATTATTGTGCTGTCATATGGATTGACCTCGATATCAAGGTGATAGTAGTTTAGATCCCACCACGCCCGCTCAGGTGTAATTGATCCTCGTAAGGTATCCGCTTGACTAAAGTCCTGTCCATAGATAGAACCGCTCAAGGAAATTGTTATGATTAAAATCCAAATTCTCATAATCACTATATTGTATACACATAGCAAGATATTAATAATTCCAATGGGTCCTAAAAGAGAAGATTTTCAAGCTAATATGTCGGTACTGAATGACTGCTATGGGGTGTCTTGATGCTCTGTATTCTGGAATTGTTGATTCATTCTCCCTTCGTTAAAGCTAACATGGCTAGCTCAATAGACTCTTGGTATTGAGATATAAAACACATCCTATTTTAGGCAAAACTTCCGCTTTAACTCCATATACCGTTGTTGACAAAATCGTCGGTAGCCTTATTGCAAATTGCATGCTAAGGTTACCGAAGGTTTTGTTCAACAAGTGGTTAGCTCGATCATAGCCTATCGCCTACGCCGCCTAACACACATACGTTCGTAACAATTAGTAAAACATTTGGAAACATTATGCAGAATTATATTCTCAATGAATCCCATTATCAACTTGAATAATTATCTTGATTCATAGAATCAAAAACTATGATCGGATTAATAGTAATTATTATTGCCTGTGTAATGACGCATAACGAAGCCCGAAAATCACAAATCAATTCATTTCCATATATTTTGGCAACAATATTATTAGGAATTGTTCCATCTATTATAGTTACTTTATTATTTGGAGGTTCAGTTGGGACAGCTATATTTAGTGCTATTTTAACAATAGCTCTATCATTTATTCCTTATAACATAGTCAAAGGCAAACATAATAATTCAATATAGTGTATAGCACAATTCGAACTTAGTAACACAAACAGAGGAAAGGCCTTCCAATAGATCAGAGCATTTTGATTATTTCCTGTTTTAACGTTTCATTGGTAAATACTTTTTGACTCCAGACACCTTAATTCTAACAGGTGAAAAGATATTTTTATAACAGTTTTATAATTACCGATCACAATTTTCTTATAGAACTTGACACAGATTATGCCTTTTTGAATTAGGAAAAGTAAAAAGTGGGAAACCAAACGACATCCAACAAAAAAGATCAAAAATAATCCAAATTCCCTTTAGAGAATAGAACTATTACTCACACTAGATATGACGTATATACCGTCGAGCTGTTTATTCCGAATGCACATATTCATATATTGACGAGCCAAACGATTTCTGCGAATTAGTTCTCAGTGAATCGCTGATACATCGCATATCAAAAATCGTTATCGACAATTTGATCTTTCCATTTCATAAATATGACAAAGAGAAACAACATCTTTAAATTTTAGAACGAAATACATAATTTACAATTTCAAAAATTATGAAAGTAGATTTTACTAAGTCCTTGAAGCTCCAAATTTTCACTTTCACGTTACTGTTAGCTCTCTATACTGGAAATATAGCGGCTCAAGAGAATACTGATATTGAAACAATTGAAGTATTAAAGAGGGACTTGCTTAACTACAAATTTGAAGAGAAGAGTTATAAGTATGGGTTAAAAAGGATTTTGTGGACGAAAGTTCAAGAAGATATAGAAGTAAATGCCAACCTATTAGGGCTTTTTCTTTTAGAAAGTGATGATCCATTTTTTTATATTTCAGGAGCAACATATGAACATGTCGGAAAATATATTGATGAATTTATTTATCATAAAGTGTCAATATATTTATTGAATAAATTAAAATACTCGAATGATTTTTGGTATGATATTCAGCAGATAGGCAGATGGCTAGGTGAAGATTTTGTTCCAACAGGCGATAAAATTAGTCGTGAAAAGACTCTTAAAATCATGTATCACAATATGTTAGAGTTCTATAAAACTGAATATGCAATAGTAAAAGTCGCTAACAAGTGACCATGACGATCATCCCTCCTTTGTCGCCTACGCCTCCTACCACCCATCCTTTATACTAAAATCCAAATTCTCATAATCACTATATTGTACATTATATACACATAGCAAGATATTAATAATTCCAATGGGTCCTAAAAGAGAAGATTTTCAAGCTAATATGTCGGTACTGAATGACTGCTATGGGGTGTTCTGATGCTTTGCATTCTGGAATTGTTGATTCCATTCTTCCGGCATGAAGAAATAGATTTCATGAAGGTTTTCTCCGTTGGCCTTCGATATGGATAATCGGAGGATTATGCTCTGGTTTTAGTATGAAGCGCTATTAGAGAAAGGACAGTTAAAGCGTGCTACCACTTCCCATTCATATGCAAAAAGGCTGATGGTAAGAGTTGAATGGTCTGCCAGCGCTCGGTAATCAAACCGTCATTTATCACATAAAGGTCAAAGTAGGTGTCTATTCTGTTAAAGTCATCTGGTACCCCCTGCACTCCAGCAAGTATTAGATTGTCGGATCCAAAAACTAATTCTATATCATCATATCGCGGATTGCCCTCCGCTGACATCAAATCATTAAAACTTAATGGCCTCGCACTGTGATCAACAAAGTCTGGATTAAAATAAAGTTCAACATTAGTTGGCTCCTCATTGACGAACACGTCTGCAATCATATTACGTACGAGTATCTCGTTAGCGCCAACATCGGATGGGCTCCTCTCAATAGATGCAGGAGTCTGATCAACAACAACAAAATCTTCAATATTATCCCAGTGCTCTGCGATCCTGCCATCCTCTATTCTAAATACCTCTAATGCCACTTGTGGCACACTGTTATTCCATCGCCCGCCATATGAGATATGTGCCACCACGTGGTCCTCATCTCTGAATAAATTATACGTCAATATGTCATTCTGCTTGTTGAATAGCCTGAACAATGGCAAATACCCATCGACTCCGTCCGCATAAAGCGTACTGTGTTGTGCGAAATCACGCATGGGATCAGGATCGGTTTTTAATACATTGAGGATAGATGTATCCGTGATCTCAAACCCCTCAAGAAAATCGATGACTATATTAATGACTGGGTCAATCTCTGATTGGTCAGCGATAGCATCATTCAAGTCGAAACCATTATCAACCAAACTGTCTAAATCAGGATTCATGCAATCGAAAGATTTGACCAAACGATTACCCAGGCCGTCACCATCCATGTCCTGGTAGAATATTACCCAATCCCTGATGTTGCATGAGTCATCTTCATCAACATCATTTGATACGAAGCCGGGAATGGGATCACATCCGAACTCAGTAATACTGGAATCACCAAATCCATCGCCATCGGCATCTCTAAACCACATGAGCTCGTCACAATCACCCCCACATGAAATGATTAATACACTTGTTATGATAAGGAGTAAATATCTTCCCATTACAGCCATCCTTTATTGAAGATTAAATCTTGCAGTCAATCCTGTATTAACACTGGTCACGTCAAATCCACCAGATATTTTAGGCTTGGTTTGGTTGTAATCCATAAATAATCTTAGCGAAAAAAACTTGTTAATATCATATTCTATGGACGGACTGAGTTGTACCGTGAACGTACCTCGAATAGGCTCAGCAGAACCAAAAGGGCTAAAATCATGTATCGCCGTGACATCATCTCTGATACTCAAGTCCATATTGATCTGTAGCCTACGCTGAAAATCTGCCGCAGGATTACGCGGACTAGTTGGTCTCGCAGACTCTGGATTTTCAGATTCTGAATTGTCACGGTTTCTACTTCGACGAGTGTTTTTCTGGCCCGTCAAAAATCCAATGTTAACATCGTCCATGATCCATCCAAAGCCAGCAACATGTTCTGTACTATTGCGCTCGGTGATCTGTCCAAGACCAGTTGCGAGCTCAAGAGCCCTTGATTTGGCAAACTCGTAGTTAGCTGTAATATTCCCTTTAGTCTTGAAGTCTAT
>CAZDHV010000181.1:4442-6446 GCA_964505335.1 uncultured Saprospiraceae bacterium
CTAACATCTATATCAAAATCCTTCCATGGCTCCACCGTTATACGAGCCTCATAGTTTTGGACATTATTCTGCTCAATCTGGTTATTTTGAAACCTAGTCGGAGTAATCCAATCTTGCTCCACTGCATTTCGCAAGAAATTATTGGGATCATTAATATCGATATTTGGCTGCTGTCCAAATACAAACCCAACTCCCGGAGATCCTGCATTAAGTCCAAACAAATTAGGAGTAACTGTAAATCCCGGTATCACTGTGCCAAGCGTCTCTCTATAGGTCAACCTCGCTTCACGAATAGATAAGAGCGGTCTGATCACGATCTTCTCAAACTTAGTCAGCTCTCTATCTTTCTTTTTTGGTGTTGCCCTATCATCTGCCGCGTCAGCTGCACGAGATGTTCTACTTCGGCTCCTCGACGTTGTACGCCCTCCCTGAAGTTTCTTGAGATAAGGTATTTTATCATAGAGCTTCTCAAAGTCTAAGGTCGCATTAACACTCCTGGTCTGATTATTCTGTATCGTATGCCATGGCGATTCACTGGGGAAGTCAGGCTCTATCAACGATAGAAGACTTAATGATCCCGCATTCCATGTATAGTTAGAATTGTAATTAGCTCTTGCTGTGATCCAATCTAAACCTGGGATATACTTAAAAGGTATGGTATAGTTGATACTCAGATCTTGATTGAAATTCTGCAGTCGACCAAAGTTTCGCAGATTTTCTCTGCGATATTCATTAGGTAAGTTTTCATTTTCCCGAACTTGCTCTGTAAAATTCTCACCAAATTCATTGACCCAATCTCTACTCTCTACATCTGAAGCTACTCCGACCTGCCTTAACTCATCCACCACAGCTGAAGCTGTTGAGGAGTAGTTTAACTTGAGCGATTTTGACAGATCCCAGTTCACGCCATAATTACGATCCCAGTTAAATCGCTGATCATCGAATGCATACGTGACACCCTCCCCTCCTTGATCAATAGGATCCGGGTCTGGTAATCTAAATATTCTTTGATTGTCTAAGCGCCTGAGTTGTGTGCTAAACGACAAAGTATTCGGAATAGGATTGAAGTTAAACTCCTTGATCAACCTTAAGGCTTTAGACTTTATCCCATCAAATGGCTTAATCGGATCTGCATTGGTAGAAAATCCATAGGTGAGATCGCCCCTCTGATCAGTAGTAGTTTCAGATAATAGGATTGCATCACTATAGGTAGTCCTAGTATGGCTATAGCTAGCAGTTAGATTACTGATATCCCAAGGCTTCGGAGCCTTATCACTAGTTCGCTGTTTTCTAACGTTGGTAAAGTTTAAGGTCTGAATGGTAGTCCTTTCTTGACTCCGTTCAGGTAAATCCTCGATATCAGGGAATCCCTCAATAGTATTTAAAGTGTCTACCCGCAAATCAGTATTGTACGGATCAAATTCCGCTTGACGGATTGACCTAGCAAATTGATAATAGAATGGAATACTCAGACCCCATGAATCAGGCGTAAACTTGCCGAGCTCCAGATTAGTAGCAATATCATATTCTGTGATCAGATCCAACTGACGCTCCTGCAGTTGCTGATCAATTTGTCCAAACCCTATGGTGCTGAAATTACCACTCATAGTCACATTACCCAGATCAGCTAGCTGCAAGTCTACTCGGGCGACGCCTGCAGCGCCTCCTCGATTATTGAGTCCTTTGAGGCGTAGCTCATTAAACCATACTTCTGCACAGATATCCTCCTCATTCCCTTTATTACTCCGCAGGCCTAATACTATTCCTTTCACTAATCCAAGAGTAGGGTTACCCTTGATTCTTATCCGAGCATTTTCCGTAGACGGGTCACCTGTTGGCAATTCCCACACCTCTGTTTTGGGTATGCCTTCTAAGTTTCGTTGGATTTTCGCATCGGTAAATAGACTTAAGTCAAAGTCAAACATGTTCTCCTCACGCCACACCTCTGAGGTATAAGCAAACTGCTCGGCAGCTGTCTGCCTAAAATTTCCTTCGATATTCGCA
>CAZDHV010000182.1:0-6308 GCA_964505335.1 uncultured Saprospiraceae bacterium
ATCCGGAGGTATTCGGATGTGTTGGTTCATCGTATCCTACAAGCAAATCTCGTTGGTGAGCTGAGACTTAAGACCACAGAGCTTGAAGAGAAATGTCTCCATGTCTCACAACAAGAAAGAAATGCAACCAGTGCGGAGCGCGAATCAATTAAGTATAAGCAAGTAGAATATCTGAGCGAACGGATAGGCGAAGAGCTTGAAGGGACTATCCGTAACATCATTGATAAAGGCGTATTCATAGAGCTCACAGAAAGTCAGGCTGGTGGGATGATTAGGTTTGACAATTTTGATGAACCATTTGATGTGCACAGTAGTCAGATTAAAGCTACTGGTATGCGTACCGGATTGGTGTTGAGGATTGGTGATCAGATAAAAGTCAGTGTCTTATCTGTTGACATGGACAAAAAACAAGTGGATTTTTCATTTGTATCCAAACTCGATGCTGAGTAGTATCAAAACCCATAAGTCAAATTATCGTATTTTTGCAAACCTGTTAAGAAAACGTACCAAATGAGCAAGAAAAGAGTACTATTTGTCACTCAAGAAATGAAGCCGTACACTACGGCAGGTGAAATTTCAGAAATATTAAACCAAATTGCCCCTTATGCTTACAATAAAGGATATGAGGTAAGGGTCTTGATGCCCAAATATGGTTTAATCAATGAGCGTCGACATAGACTTCATGAAGTAGTACGTCTTTCTGGGATGAATATCATCGTAGACGATGATGATTTTCCTTTGATTATCAAGGTAGCTTCGTTGCCCGGTTCACGTATGCAGGTTTACTTCCTCGATAATGAGGAGTTTTTCAAGAGAAAGCACATTTTCCATGATGCTGATGAGAAGCCATTTGAGGATAATGCCGACAGGATGGTGTTTTTCTGCAAAGGTGTGATGGAAACTGTAAAGAAATTTGGTTGGGCTCCTGATATCATCCACTGCCATGGTTGGATGACTAGTCTGGTACCACTTTATCTTAATAAGATCTATCGGACCGATCCAATTTTCGAAAAGGCCAAGCTTATCTATAGCGCCTACAATGGATCTTTAGCGCACACTTTTGATCAGGGCTTTTTTGATAAGGCAACGATTAACAATCTAGAAAATGATGATTTGTCGTTTTACAAGGATGGTGATAAAATAATCCTTCATGAGGGAGCGATAAAATACGCTGATGCGTTAATATCTGGACAAGTTGATTTAGACGAGTCTTTGAAGGCCTTGATAGATGGCTCTGATGCGCCAAACCTTGTGTTAGATTCAGATGATTATCTAGCGCAATACTTAGACTTTTATAAATCTCTATTAGACGAAGAAGAAAGCGAAGCATAATTGAGATTATACTTTTTCTATATATCTGTACTAGTACTTACTTCTCTCTTGATCGGAGCGTGCAGTGATTCGACACCAGTTGGGTCAGCCCTATTAAGTAGTGAAGATTTGGAAGTGGTTTTTGAGGACGACTTCGATCTCTCTGCCACAACAGTAATTACTGCACCTACTTTGACTTATACGATTCAAAATAACGCCATAGAAAGACACTTAGCAGGACAACTTAATGATCCGGTATTTGGAGCAAGCCAGTCATCATTTTATTTCCAGATGGAATATTTTAGAGGGATTGTTCCTGACTACGAAGGAGCTACTTTAGATTCTGGTATTTTAATGTTACAACTGGATACCACTTTTTTGACAGGAGATTCAGAAAGTACTTTGGACTTCGAGATTTTTAGACTTATAGAGGATATTTCAGGTTTAGACTCAATCAATAGTGATGCCGTATTTTCAATCGAAGAAGATCCTTTGGGGAGGTTAGAAAACTACAGCGTATCAGACGGACGAATATTTCGATTTTTTGACCCTCAAGTATTAGATACTGTAGAATTTGATAATGTGATAAGGATTCCAATAAGCGATGATTTTAATAGTCAAGTGTTCGCAGTTGATGGCAATGAGGCGCCTACATCAGCTGATTTAGTATCCATTTTTAATGGTTATCTCTTGACAGCAGAAACAGAGCAGTCTGCAATGGTCTCATTTGACGTATCTTTTCTTGCGCTACAAAGTTTCTTTTCTCTATATTATACAGGACCAGATAGTTCAAGCAGAGTTTATAATTATCCATTGGGATTTGATCGACCGATCGTGTTTGAACACGACTATACAGGCACAGTCATTCCTGATGTGTTAAATGTTCCTGTTGGTGGAAATGATCCGCTTTACTTGCAAGGATTAAATGGGGTAGATGTTCAAGTTGATATTTCTGATATGCTCAGAATAAATGATAATATTCTTTTGAATCATGCTGAGCTGGAGATTACACTTGCTACAGAGAATACAGATAATCCTGATTTTCCAGCGAGCCCAACTTTAGGACTTTTTACGATGGATAGTAATGGGAGGTTGGTAGAAATTGAAGATTTGGCATTAGCTGATATAAGAGGGCCTAGAGAAGTTGTTTTTGATGGAACATTAAATACCACAGGGACCGAAAGCACCTATAGCTTCAATTTTACCACTCATGCAAAAGGAATACTTGACGGAATAGATACTGGCATCATTTATATTTCTGTTTTTGATAAAGGGGGGGATCCGTCGAGAACTATAGTCTATGGTCCAGATCATGATACTTCTCCTATGAAGCTAAACTTAACCTTCACTAGACTTTAATTGAATACATGTGTGGCATAATCGCCTATAATGGTAGTAAAGACGTACTACCTATTCTCATTGATGGCTTAAAAAGATTAGAATACCGGGGCTACGATAGTGCTGGAGTAGCAATTTTTGATGGTCAAAAGATCGCAATTACCAAGAAGAAAGGAAAGGTGTCTATTCTTGAATCAAGTCTGGACAACTCTGTAAAAAGTGCTCTAGGAATCGGACATACAAGATGGGCAACACACGGTGTGCCGAACGATGTAAATGCACATCCACACTTGTCTAATGATGGATCCATAGCCTTAGTCCATAATGGGATTATAGAGAACTATCAAGAGCTAAAAGATGCTCTAGTTGATCTAGGATACAAGTTCAAAAGCGATACAGATACCGAGGTGTTATCACATCTGATCCAAGAGCTAAGAGACTCTAGAAACCTGACTTTTACTGATGCCGTCAAGGAAGCTCTGAAAAAAGTCGTAGGAGCTTATGCCCTTGTAATTATGGATGTCAATCATCCTAAATTGCTGATAGGTGCTAGAAAATCTAGTCCATTAGCCCTCGGTATCGGAGAAGGCGATCTGTATTTAGCCTCCGACGCCTCACCCATTATCCAATATACTGATCAATATATCTTTTTAGAAGATGAGCAGATCGTAGAGGTATATGATAATGGTACCTATAAGATCTCAAATCTTGACGACTCTGAAGCGACGCCTGTCATAACCAAGTTAGATCTAAAGATTGAAGAACTAGAGAAGGGGGGTTATGACCATTTCATGCTCAAGGAGATATTTCAGCAGCCCAGAACAATCTCTGATAGTATGAGAGGCCGACTTAATGAAGAGTCTGGCTCAATACGAGTAGGCGGACTCACAGATCACTTAGACAGGATAAAGAATGTTAAGAGGCTGATTTTAACAGCATGTGGCACCTCTTGGCATACAGCGCTTATTGCTGAATACTTGTTTGAGGAATTGGCGCGTATTCCTACTGAAGTAGAGTATGCCTCTGAGCTCAGATATCGCAATCCAATCATTGATGAGAATGACCTTGTCATTCTCCTTTCACAATCTGGCGAAACAGCAGATACCTTAGCAGCCCTACAACTCTCTAAGTCTTTAGGTGCCATGACATATGGCATTGTTAATGTAGTAGGATCAAGTATTGCGCGCGAAACAGATACAGGATCTTACATCCATGCAGGACCCGAGATAGGAGTAGCCTCGACGAAAGCATTTACTAGTCAACTGGTGGTATTGACATTAATGGCGGCTCAGTTAGGCAAAGAGCGAGGCACGATAAAGAACGAGAAATATCTGTCCATTGTTAATGGCCTTCGTCAGTTGCCTGAAAAAGTAGAGCAGATACTTAAATCGGCTGAAAAAATCAGGTTTATTGCCCAGGAGATTAAGAGCGCCAACAATGCATTATACTTAGGGCGAGGATACAACTTTCCTGTAGCGTTAGAAGGAGCATTGAAGTTGAAAGAGATCTCCTACATTCATGCCGAAGGCTACCCTGCAGCAGAGATGAAGCACGGACCGATTGCCCTTATAGATATGTACATGCCAGTAGTGGTTATAGCAACTAATGCTAGCGCATACGAAAAAATAATCAGCAATATTGAGGAGGTCAAAGCACGAAAAGGGGTTGTTATTGCGATTATTAATGAAAATGATGAAATCATCCGTAACTTAGCAGACTATGCGATAGCTATACCAGACACAGATGAGTGTTTAACTACTATCTTGTCGGTCATTCCTCTCCAGCTATTGGCTTATTACATTGCAGTTATGAGAGGGTGCAATGTTGATCAACCGAGAAATTTAGCAAAATCAGTAACAGTAGAATAATGATAAATCACGGGATGGAGTATAACTCCCAAAAGGAAGGTTTAATCATTGCGCAATATGGTCGCAATGTCCAGAATCTTATCAACTACGCTTTGAAAATTGAGGACAAAGAAAAAAGACAGTCCTTTACTGAGGCCATCATAGAGCTCATGAATCAGATGAACCCCATCTCGAGAAATGAGGAAGATCATATAGAAAAACTATGGAGACACCTCTTCAGAATTTCTGATTATAAAATAGACGTTGTTCCTCCTAGTGGTGTTGTTCCTAATCCGGAATCGAGTGAATATAAACCTAGTCAGATACCTTATGAGAAAGGGACTAAGGGATTTAGACATTATGGCAGCAATGTGAAAAAGCTGATCGAAAAAGCTAAAGAACTCACCGACGAGGAAAAGAAAGCAGAGTTCACGATGATCATTGCTTCCTATATGAAGTTGGCTTACAGAACATGGAACAGAGATCACTATGTCAATGATGAGATTATCAAAGGTGACTTGAAAAAACTATCGGAAGGCGCTTTAGAATTAGCTGAGGATGACGTAATTGATGTATCGGCAGTAAAGTATACTCGCTCAAGCACATCAAGGAGTAACCACGGGCGACGTAAGGGTGGTCGTAATAATTACAGTAATAATAAGCGTCGAAATAACAATAATAAAAGCTCTCGCCGTAGACGGTAACACCAACATATATCATTGTTATCAATCGGATAAGAATGCAACAAGATTCATTTAGAGTAAGAGGAGGGGCCACACTCAAGGGCTCTATAGTCCCGCAAGGTGCTAAAAACGAGGCATTGCAGGTATTGTGCGCAGTACTATTGACCAAGGAGAAGGTCATTATGAAAAACGTGCCAGACATATTAGATGTCAGACGCTTGATTAATCTACTAGATGGCTTAGGGGTCACTGTGACTAAAATCTCTCCAAATGAATACCATTTCGAAGCGTCATCTGTCGACTTAGATTATGTGGCTAGTCAGGAGTATCAGAAGAATGCTAAGAAGATCCGCGGGTCGGTCATGCTTATGGGTCCAATGATAGCTCGCTATGGTAAAACCTTCATGCCTAAGCCAGGCGGAGATAAAATAGGCCGTCGTCGCTTAGATACACATATCAATGGATTTAAGAAACTTGGGGCAGACTTCAAGTATGACACTGAAAGAGAAAGTTTTTACCTAGGAGGAGACGATCTGAAGGGAACGTACATCCTAATGGATGAGATATCTGTAACTGGCACGGCCAATGTGCTGATGGCAGCAGTACTCACCCAGGGCACCACAACCATATATAATGCGGCTTGCGAGCCATATCTACAGCAGCTGAGTAAAATGCTGAGTAGTATGGGTGCCGACATCTCAGGCATCGGCTCTAACAAGCTGACCATAACTGGGGTGTCAGAGCTAAAAGGAACTACGCATACCATTCAACCTGACTTTATAGAGATCGGTAGTTTTATTGGTTTAGCGGCGATGACTCAATCGGAGATCACAATAACGGGAGCTGCTAAGGCAGATCTCGGGATAATCCCATCTGTATTTGATAATGTTGGTGTAGAAGTGAATATCATCGGTGATGATGTGCATATTCCCGCACAGGAAATGTATAGCATTAAGCCCTTTATCGATGGTTCTCTTATGACCATCTATGATTCACCTTGGCCGGGATTTACTCCAGATTTAATTAGTATTCTTCTGGTTGTAGCTACGCAGGCGCAAGGGAGTGTGCTGATCCACCAGAAGATGTTTGAGAGTAGACTGTTCTTTGTGGATAAGTTGATTGATATGGG
>CAZDHV010000183.1:0-3035 GCA_964505335.1 uncultured Saprospiraceae bacterium
ATACCCTCTGGGACGATGCCAAACCACAATCCTTCTTCTGTACCCCACCCGAGCAATTGAGGCTTGAAATACATGATATAACCGGCTGTAAAGACAATACCCACTATCATCCCTGAAATAGCCCCTTCTTTATTCATGCGCTTATCAAAGATGCCCAGAATAATTGCTGGAAAAAAGGAGGAAGCTGCTAAACCAAAGGCTAAGGCGACTACCTGCGCTACGAAACCAGGTGGGTTTAGTCCAGCTATTCCTGCGATGATCACCGCTACTGCAATAGCGATACGAGCTGCCCGGAGTTCGCCTTTCTCGGAGATATTGGGCATCAATTTTTTCTTTAGGAGATCATGAGATACCGAAGTAGCTATTACCAGTAGCAATCCTGCCGCAGTCGATAATGCTGCCGCTAATCCTCCTGCCACTACAAGAGCGATCACCCAAGCTGGGAGGTTAGCGATCTCAGGATTGGCCAGGACCATAATGTCACGATCAATGGTCAACTCATTTACATTGGGATCAGCGACATACTGAATGAGGCCGTCACCATTTTTATCTTCAAAGCTTATCAGCTCTGACTCCTCCCACTTGCTAAACCATGCCGGCATGGCCGCATATTCTTTATTGCTAACGGTCTGTATTAAGTTCGTTCGTGCAAATGCTGCAATAGCAGGTGCCGTAGTATACAATATGGCGATAAACAAAAGCGCATAGCCTGCCGAGATACGCGCATCTCTGACCTTGGGTACTGTAAAGAATCGTACGATGACATGAGGCAATCCCGCCGTACCTAACATCAATGCTGCCGTAATGAAGAATACATTGATCCGATTATCCATGCCCATCTGCGTATAGGCATCGAAGCCTAAGTCAATACTCAGCTGATCTAACTTGTCTAACAGGTAGGTGCCATCTGCTACAGTCCCTCCCATACCTATCTGTGGCACAGGAGTTCCGACCATCTGTAAGGAAATAAATATGGCAGGTACCGTAAAAGCGAAGATTAAGACACAGTATTGCGCCACCTGTGTATAGGTGATTCCCTTCATCCCTCCTAAGACGGCATAGAAGAATACGATAGCAATGCCTATATAGATACCCGTGGAGAAGTCCACCTCTAAGAATCTCGCAAACGCCACTCCAACACCTCTCATCTGCCCTACCACATAGGTAAAGGAAACCACGAGAGCGCAGCAAACTGCCACTATCCTTGCCAGATCAGAATAATAGCGCTCCCCAATAAAGTCCGGCACCGTAAACTTGCCAAACTTCCTTAGGTAAGGCGCCAGCAACAAGGCTAAGAGCACATAGCCGCCAGTCCATCCCATCAGATATTGCGAACCACCATAGCCCAAGAAGGAGATCAATCCAGCCATCGACAGATACGACGCTGCCGACATCCAATCTGCAGCAGTCGCCATCCCATTAGCCAGTGGAGATACTCCCCCACCTGCTACATAAAACTCTTTAGTTGAGCCAGCTCGTGCCCATATAGCCACTCCTATATAGAGTGCGAAGGTTATGCCTACTATTAAAAATGTCCATTCTTGTACGCCCATGATCTTCTCTTAACCTTAATTACTTACTTCTCGTCAACATCAAACTCTTTGTCAAGGCGATTCATCCAGACCACATAGACAAATATGAGTACCACGAATACATAGATCGCTCCTTGCTGTGCAAACCAAAACCCAAGCGGAAAGCCCCCAATCTTAATCGTATTAAGCGTATCTGCAAACAAGATTCCGCATCCATATGAAACGAAAAACCAGATACTCAACAGGATGAATAGATATCGGAGATTCTTCTTCCAATACTGCTGTAAGTTAGGATTGGTCATGGCACAATAATTTCAGTTAAAGTACGGAATAAATTAAGACGTACACGGAGCGATATTTACGTTCGCTTGAGGTCTGAACAGGCTGATTACTTTTAGTGACAATAAGACCATTTTGAATGACTAAATATTAGCATACTTTTGCAGCAAAATTATAGATAGACATGGCAGGTAACACCACATTTACGATGATTAAGCCCGATGCTGTCAAAGGCGGTCACATCGGAGCAATCCTTAAGATGATTAACGAAGCGGGATTTAAAATAAAAGCAATGAAATACACGAAGCTATCGTCAGAGAAAGCTGGTGATTTTTATGCTGTACACAAGGAGCGTCCGTTTTATGGGGAGCTGGTTGAGTTCATGTCTTCGGGGCCAATAGTAGCAGCTGTACTCGAAAAAGATAATGCCGTTACAGACTTTAGAACTCTGATCGGTGCGACGAATCCTGCTGAAGCAGATGCTGGCACCATCCGAGCACTCTATGCAACCAACGTAGGAGAAAATGCCGTGCACGGCTCAGACTCTGACGAGAACGCACAGATCGAAGCGAGCTTCCACTTTGCGAGCACTGAGATGTTTTAATCCACCTGTGCAATAGCACGGGACACTCATAAACTCATGATTAAAAAAATCCTCTGGGGCATACTGATATTTTTGGCGCTGCTGGTAGTGGTCTGGATCTTGGGTCCACGAGTGCAGTATGATGCCGTAGATCTGACTAGGCCTGCAACGCTGGACCTAGCCATTGGAGATATTGATGGCTATCTCCAAGCGAAGGAAGCGCGCATAGAATATCTTAAAGAGGATAATGAAGCCCGAGTAGTCTGGGCCGATAGTAGTCATCAAAAAACACCTTACAGCGTTGTCTATCTACATGGCTTTAGTGCGAGTCAGGGCGAAGGTGATCCGATACATAGATTGATAGCTGACTCCATCGGTGCTAACCTATTCTTAGCGAGGTTGCGAGATCACGGCCTTGGAACAAAAGAGGCATTCAGAGATGTCTCTCCACAAGATTGGATCGATGATACTAAGGAAGCCCTGGCCATAGGACGATTGATCGGAGAGCAAGTCATTGTTGTGTCTTGTTCGACCGGTGGGACATTGTCATTACCATTGGCTCCAGTAGAAGAATCACTCCACTCTCTAATCCTCCTCTCTCCTAACATTGAAATTGCCGATCCGAATGCAGCGATGATCAC
>CAZDHV010000183.1:3135-6241 GCA_964505335.1 uncultured Saprospiraceae bacterium
GATCATGTTATCAGCAGCAAGTACAAAAATGAGAACTGGCAAGATGTCTATGATGATATCATGGCGTTTTTAGTGCCGAGGATGTAGTTGTTAATCAGTTTGATTCTAAAAACTGTAGACTAACCCAATCCCGTGTTGGGTCAATGCGAGTTCCAATGTTCGGCCTTGTAGTTCTGTATATACGAATCCTGGATCAATCCGAGTCAACAAATTAGATCGATAAAGATTTTTATTCTTCTTACTTGAGGCAAGGACTACAATCGAACTCACTAGCCCCAATTGTAGGCCTCCTACTGAACCAATAAGAAACCCAACACCAAAATCAAAATCAACATCATTCGCCACGAATCCTCCGAATAATCCAGCACCAACTATTAGCGCACCCGATACAACATTGCCGGTGATCTCATTACGTCGAGACTTATCAAAGCCATGAAACAGAAACTTCAATTCATCGTCCTGCTCAAACACATATTTGAAACTGTGCAGTGGTCCTATATTCGTATTGTATTGAAACTTAATGTTTAGATAGTTGTCTAAAATCACCTACACTATAACTATCAACAATGACATAATCCGGCTCAACCTCCCCTTGAGCATATCCAAAAAGAGAAACAAAAAATATAAAACTCAATGATAGAATCACTCTTATTTTGATCATGGGTGTTAGTTATAAAAATTATAATCCATCAATAATGCAGACTAGCAACTAAGACCTCAATATTATAATATCTCATCAACATTCTCAGGTGGCCTGCCCAAGATTGCCTTATTGCCATTCACTACTATTGGGCGTTGCATGAGCTTAGGATAAGCAACCATAGCTTCGATCCATTCTGCAGCACTAAGGTCTTTGCCTTTGAATTGTTCTTTAAAGATCGCTTCTGTAGTTCTCACGAGATCTTTGGCCTCAATACCTAACAAATTGATGAGTTCTTCAAGCTGTGACGATGTCAATGGTTCTTTCAGATACTCGTGAATCGCCGGATCGATCCCCTTATCTCTTATCAATTGTAGGGTCTCTCTACTCTTACCACATCGTGGGTTATGGTATATTTTAACGGACATATATTCGATTCTATTCGTGTTTTGCTGACGGATTAGCACAACAAATGTGATAATATCTCTTTATTACATCAGCAAAGTGAATTGATTTGTTTCTGAACACGACCACTAATTTCATTACGGCCATTATCCTACTTTTTCTCACTACATCCTCGACCTTCGGTCAGGACACCCTTAACATGAGTTTACTAAGTCAAGTCGAAGTAGAAGAATTAGGCAATGATGTGTGGACCTACGTGGATGCGGAGGGGCGAGAGTATGTAATTTCTGGCAATCGTGGCAACAGCCAAATCCATGATATCACAGACCCAAAAGAACCGATCTTCTTGGCAGAAATACCTGGAGCGCGGTCGGTATGGAGAGACTTTAAGTCGTTTGGGGAATACCTCTACGTCGTAGCTGACCAAGGTCGAGATGGTGTGACCATCATAGATATGAGCAATCCACAAGATACCATCACTTTTAGCATGTGGACAGATAGCGTCACGGTCAATGGGATCACTGATGTCATCAACACCTGTCATAATTTGTACATAGACACTCTTGTCGGTTTTGCCTATTTAGCAGGTTGTAACATCGGTGTCGGAGGCGTTATCACTCTCGATCTAAACGACGATCCAACGAATCCAACAGTAATAGGTATACAAGATCAAGCCTATGCTCATGATGTAATCGTCAGAGAGGAATTGATGTATACTTCTGAAATCATAGGTGGAGTATTAGCTGTATATGATGTTTCGGATCCTGCGGATGCGCTCTTTATCAATCGGATAGCTACGTCAACATTTTTTACGCATAATGCTTGGCTTTCTGATGACAATCAATTCATATTTACAACTGATGAAAGAGGTAATGCCTTCGTAGATGCCTACGACATCTCCGATGTCAACAATATCCAGCGAGTGGATCAGTATAGGCCAGTAGACGATATTGGAATACTGCCCCATAATACACACTATTTCGAGGGCTTCTTAGTTACGTCATGGTATAATGCTGGAGTAATCATTCTGGATGCACACAGACCGCATAACTTGATACGTGTAGCTCAATACGACACTAATCCGCAGAATGCCAATGGCAATTGGGGCGTGAGCCCATATCTTCCATCAGGCACGATCGTGGCGACTGATATAGACAATGGCTTGTTCATGCTCGAGGCTGACTATCAGCAAGCAGCATATTTGGAAGGTATCGTAATTGACTCATTAACCCGATTACCAGTGAACGGGGCGACCATAGAGATTCTCTCTGATCTCGCCCAAATCGAAACTGCCAATCCTCGAGGCGAGTTTGCCACGGGCATTCCTGAGTCAGGGACTTTTCAAGTCGTGATCTCCCATCCCAATTATGTGCCAGACACACTGACTATATCGCTGGTACAAGGTGAGTTGAATGAACTGACCGTTGCCTTGATGGCTCGCAACATACTGAGAGCTACAGGTACCGTCACTGATGAGAATCAAAACCCAATAGAAGATGCAGAGGTGGCATTTAGAGGTGAAGTGAATTTTGATAAAAGTACCGATGAGTTCGGCGTATATACCTCAGATGTATTCCAGGGGGAGTATGAAGTAATTGTAGGTAAATGGGGATTCCAATATCTCTTTGATAGTGTAACTGTAGATGAGGCCGTATTGAATGATTATCAACTGACTCAGGGATTTGAGGACCTTTTCGATTTAGAGCTCAACTGGAATATCAGTGGCGACGTCCCTGCCGGGCGGTGGATAAGAGCTATACCATTAGAGACCAACTTTGATGGCGCCATGGTTAACCCGGGTTTCGATAGTCCAAATGATCTCGGATCGTGGGCATACGTCACTGGCAATACTGACGGCAGCGCAGCACTGGACGATGTAGATGGTGGCCCTACGGTCTTGACCTCCCCTCCTATCCCCCTGTATGACTTTGAGGAGCCAGTCATCGAGTTTGATTATTGGTTTTATAATGGAGGCGGAAGTAGTGTCCCAAATGACACCTTAAGGGTATCTCTTATCGATGGAAATGAGGTCATTGAGGTTTTGGAGCTATCCGATAATAG
>CAZDHV010000184.1:0-4193 GCA_964505335.1 uncultured Saprospiraceae bacterium
ATCGACTATCACTACTTCGTTAGGATTAGAGCCTGTTACAATAGAATTTCTTATCGTCGTGGTGTTCGGTCGTATCGCTATCTGCTCACAGTCGACGTCGAGACATTGGAAATTATCAATGAACAATCCGGGCTGATCATTTATGTTATTTGCTATGGTGTTGTAATTCAACTCATAATTTCCGCCTTGTGAAAGGAGGATACTCTGAGCAGCATTGTTAAAAAACAAACTGTTGTTTATCACAGCCTCCGCCCCAATTCCAATAAATCCAACATTAGCTGTATTATGAATATTACATGATTCAAGAGTCACTTGAGACGCACTATCAGCTCGAATCCCAACGATGCTATTTCTTATAGTGGTATGAGAGAATCTGTTGTTCTGACTTCCTGCTAAGAGTCTGATGCCAGACCATTGACCTGGCACGTCATTAAAAGCGGGTTCCAAACGATCACCCTGAATTACAACAGGTTGATCGGCTGTCCCGACAACATCGATTGAGCCATCTTGAAGAAAGAACAAGCCCCCGTCATTAACAATCTGGTCACCCAAAAGAACAATGCCTCCATGAACAAACACCTGTGTCCCTGGTGAAATAACTAGACCACAGCTATCAATAAACAGCAATCCATTAACCACATATGGCCTAGGGTCGTCCCATACTATTGTTCCATTATTACAAGTCAGTCCGATAACCTGTCCTTGCGCATCCCTTGACGGGAAATAGTTGGCGTTTTGGCCAAATGCTTCAAGATGAAGCAAACTAACATCAGACCCACTAGACACTTCCACCGTCTCATTGATAACAAATGGGCTCTCGGATAAAGGCTCATCTGGGTCGATGGTCACCTCGATAAACATCCATAAACTATCCTGGCCATTGATCCTAATATCCTGAAATGACGAACCGGGCAAACCATCAACATTCATTCTGAATTTGGAATCGGACTCTGTGAGTTTGATCTCCTGAATAGTAATATTGTCTTCCGACAGATTTCTAATACGAACGGATCTGGTAATACTTCCAATCTCTGTAAACACGGTATCAAATCTCAATGTATCAATAGAAAAGCTTATGTCAGCAGATTGACTTGGAGTGAAGTCTTCATTAAAACAACTTGATAATAACGTCAAGCAGCCAACAAAAATCATTAAACCGCCGAATATTGCGGTCTTATTTACAATAGTATTACTCAAAATCATCAACTTTGCACCTGCTAAAATATTTACTAACTAAGTGATACTCACTTATTATCTCTTACGAACTCGCAAGTTGCGAAATTAAGTCAAAATATGAGGGTTCAACCCCTGTTTAGAAGTGAAGGCGACACCAAACCATTATAATATTGATTTCATTATACCCGCGTATAATGAGGAGCAATCCATTGGCAAGGTAATACAGGATATCCCTAAGGATCTTGCGAGACATATCATTGTCTGTAATAATGGAAGTAAAGACCATACTAAAGAAAATGCTCTGAATGCTGGTGCAGTAGTGGTTGATGAACCCAAAGCTGGCTATGGGCAAGCTTGCCTAAAAGGGCTCGAGTATATTGAGTCGCTTGAGGTCAAGTCAGATATCGTTGTTTTTCTTGATGGAGATTATAGTGATTATCCAGAGCATGCGAGAGAATTAGTTAAACCAATTATCCAAGATGATCACGATCTTGTCGTTGGCTCGAGAGTTAAAGGTGACCTTCAGTCGGGGTCAATGACCATGCCTCAGGTATTTGGCAACTGGTTAGCAACGACCCTCATTAAGGTTTTATACAACTACGATTTTAGTGATCTGGGCCCTTTTAGGGCCATTACATATTCGGCATTAAACCGGATAAATATGCAAGACACCGATTATGGGTGGACCGTAGAAATGCAAGTAAAAGCCGCCAAATTAGGAATGAAATGTTCAGAAATTCCAGTGAATTATAGAAAACGAATCGGTAAATCAAAAGTGTCAGGCACGATCAAAGGAACTTTTTTGGCCGGTCACAAGATACTTTGGACCATATTTAAACTTATCTAACTTGTCATATTAAGAAAGAAGAATGTTAGAAATTATTGGACAAATCATATTGATAGTATACGGAATCGCCATCGTGTTGATTACACTATATTGTCTAATGCAGTTTCACCTCCTCTATTACTATGGACGCTATAAAAAAGGTGTTAAACAAAATCTCTTGAACCAACCAGATAACAGTGGAGAGATGCCAATGGTAACGGTCCAACTACCTATATTCAATGAACTTCACGTCTCTGCACGATTACTGGAGTCGATCACGCAACTGGACTATCCAAAGGATCGTTTTGAGATTCATGTGTTAGATGACAGTACGGATGAGACTGTGGAACTGGTCGCTGAAGAAGTTAAGAAATACAAGGCTCAAGGTTTCCAGATAGAGCACGTCACACGTAAGATACGGACAGGTTATAAAGCTGGAGCACTCAAGGACGCTATGGATCAAGCCAAGGGTGAGTTCATAGCGATTTTTGATGCAGATTTTCTCCCTAAGCCGTCATTTCTCAGAGAAACCATAAAACAATTCAACCACCCTAAGGTAGGTGTAGTACAGACCCGTTGGACACATCTCAATCAAGATTATTCACTCTTGACAAGAGTTCAAGCGTTTCAGCTTAATGTTCACTTCACAGTGGAACAACTTGGCCGTAAAGCTGGCAACCTTCTGTTACAATTTAATGGAACAGCGGGTGTGTGGCGCAAAGAATGTATTAATGATGCCGGTGGCTGGGAGGCTGATACGCTAACTGAGGATCTCGATCTGAGCTATCGCGCACAACTGAGAGAATGGGAAATAAAGTATTTAGAGGACACAACTTCACCAGCAGAGTTACCAGCAGAAATAAATGGGCTCAAGTCTCAGCAGTATCGCTGGATGAAGGGAGGCGCAGAAACCGCTAAGAAACTCATCCCAACAATCTGGAGATCGCAGCTCAGCCCCGTTAAAAAGTTACACGCTACCACGCACCTTCTGGGATCGTCGGTATTTATAGCAGTATTTATACTTGGATTCATAAGTGTTCCATTGGCATTCGTGTTGACACCACTCGGTATTGCTACTGAGAAGTTTGCCATATTCTTAGTGAGTTTACTATCTATCCTGATCGTCTATTATGTAGCGAATGTTGAGGTGGCATGGCATAAGGAGAACAAGTTTAAGATGATCTTTAAGTTTGTATGCATTTTTCCAATATTCTTGAGCCTTTCAATGGGTTTGTCTTTTCACAACTCATTGGCAGTAATACAAGGATACTTAGGTAAGAAGACCGCCTTTGTACGGACCCCAAAGTTTGATATAACAAAGGTTGGCGATGGATTTATCCAGAAGAAGTACTTCAGTCGTAAGATCAAAGCTTCGGCAATAGTTGAGGGACTTCTGTTCTTCTATTTCATGGTTGGCTTTGGATATGGCATTTGGACGGGTGTTCACGCTTTTGCGCCAATGCACTTTCTATTAATGATTGGATACGGATTACTCTTTTATTATACGCTCAAGAGCGTATCGATAAGTAGAGGTTAAGATATTCTTCTGAGTAGTGGATAATCCTCTTTCTAACGTCGTTGTTGGGCTCATTTTTATCGTCTGCATTGCCTACTTGGGATACGTCCCTGGACAGGGTGACTTTTTACAGATCATCATACCTTACTCTGTATTATTTGGCAGCTACCTGTATTTGGTTAAGCGGTGTGGATCATTCAGATGGCTACTTACTCTTGCTGTTGTAGCTAGGTTTCTACTCATCTTTACGGTGCCAAATCTGTCGGATGATATCTATAGATTTATCTGGGATGGTCGATCTATGCATGCAGGCTTGAGTCCTTATGGCAGTTTACCAAGTGACCTTGTTGGCACGGTTGATGGGTTGGATACAGCGTTGTTCGAACTATTGAACTCACCAGAATACTATTCTCTCTACCCTCCTATTGCTCAGGTATTCAATTATTGCTCGACCTTGATCGGCACAGAATCATATATAGGAGAGGCCATCATTTACAAGTCAATGCTATTCCTCTGTGATCTAGTCTTGATGTGGTTATTCTATAAGATAGTCTCGAGAGCTAAGATCCATTGGAATCGAATGTTCCTCTATCTGCTCAATCCGCTTATAATAATCGAGATCAACGGCAATGTTCATTTTGAAGGAGTCATGATTCTATTTCTAGCGGCATCACT
>CAZDHV010000184.1:4293-6154 GCA_964505335.1 uncultured Saprospiraceae bacterium
AAGTTTGAGTTTAATGGTAGCCTGTACTACCTATTGAGAGCCATCGGATACGAAATCTATGGATATAACACCATACATATCTGGGGCCCTAGGCTATCTATTGCTACGCTCTTGGCTATACTCTTCATATCTTATAAAACACGTCAAGGAGATTTTCCACACCTACTCCAGGTTATCTTTTGGTGTACTATAATATTCTTAGTGACATCAAGGACGGTTCATCCTTGGTATCTTTCTTTAGCGATATTCAGCAGTGTGTTTACACGATTTCGATTTCCCATTTTATGGTCCTATTTAATCTTCTTCACCTACATCAATTATAGCTATCCGGTCTATGAAGAGAATCTTCTCATCGTATTCATCGAGTATGGATTAGTTCTTCTCTATGCATGTTACGAGTGGAGAATAAAAAAGCCCCAAGTCGCATTGACTTGAGGCTTGTAATTTTTCCTATTTAGGTACTCATATTAAAAGGACCATAAATCATGCTCCCATGCAAAGAGCTCTTGTTTTATTTTCTCTGATGCAAGTAATCTATCGTACTCACTATCAGGGTATAAATCTTTCAATCTTAATCCGAGTGAATTGGATTCCGCATAGACATAACTACCGAAAAATCTCAATTCAAACAAATCATACCAAGACACCAAACTGACATCGTTGAAATCAGATACTACTCGTTCTTTAGCAAGACCATATCTCGCTTTAGGATAATAAGCCCAGAACAATGGAGCCTCGTAAAGAAACTCTCCAGTAGTGTCATCAAATCTATCTTGAATTGGTGCAATACCTAAGATTCTAACCTTAACGGTAGAAGTCTTCTTATCAAAGAACCATACCTCCTTCACTCTATAACGCTGTATAGAAGCTGGATCAAGCGGATTCTCCGTAATTGTGATCTGCTCTTCATATGTCTCTGGATCATAGACTAATACTGTATCAATTCTATTTAAGATTGATGTTAAGTCGTCAGCATCCATTGGCTCTTTAAACTTCTCATCTTTAAATACAGTAATCTCTCCTTCCATTGCCATATCCTGAAGTATCGTGAAAAACGCACGATCTTCATTTCTAAATGGCTGATTGATCTTCTCACGAGTATCGATTACTCTCCAGATTCTACGCTGCCACATGACATCATGCTCGCTTAAAGGTTCGTATTCGATCACTCGACTATCCGCCATTAAATTTCTATCTACAATATCATCAAAATAGGTACTAAGATCTTCTTCTTCAAAAATTGTAGACTCATCAATAGTCTCTTGTTGCTCATCTGGATCATTCAAGAAGAAATCATCATCCTGTGCAAATGAAATTGCAACAAGACCCAGAACTAACAATAATGACAGTATATATCTCATAATCAAGTAATTCTTATCAATTAGTTTAAGACAAATGACATAGATCCTAAGTCACGAGGTGCTGCATCACCTGGACACTTACATTTTATATTATCGAAAAAGAAGCGATCACCTGGTACTGCTTTGCTGATGAGTCTCTTAGCGTCACCGCCAAATGAACCACCTGGATTCACAGCAAATTCAGGATCGGATCTCTTAGGAGCTCTTACAAGTTGAAATCCTGATATGTTACATTTTGCATCGAAGTCAAAGCCTTCTAATACAGGAATTACACCTTTCTGAACTTTGAATGTACCCGAACCCAACTTTCCACTTCTATTGTTTCCTAATTTTGGTATTGGATCAGGGATTCTTTTAACTCTAAAGTCTTTGTGCGCATCGAATCCAGGAGCTGTAAGATTTACCTTAGCAAATTCTCCTTTTTTCGTTGGTCTGCTCACTTTTACATTGTAAGTACCGTCAGAGTTTTTAGAGATATTTCCACCACCTTGGCCTCCCAT
>CAZDHV010000185.1:0-2587 GCA_964505335.1 uncultured Saprospiraceae bacterium
GCAAATACTTTTCTTCCCGAACTATACTTAACTTGTTGAGTAAGTCATTTCAACTGATAGCCTATGCGTTACTATATTTTTCTCGCAATAATATTGTTAAGTGCCTGTCGTACTCAGCCCGTCGATACAGAAGTCAGCAAGTGGGAAACCCAAGCCCAAAATATAGAGATCATACGTGATGATTTTGGAGTACCACACATCTATGGTAAGACGGATGCTGATGCAGTATTCGGATTGTTATATGCGCAGTGTGAAGACGACTTTCCAAGGGTGGAGCGCAACTACATATGGGCCATTGGGAGGTTAGCGGAAGTAGAGGGAGGAGACATGCTATATAGTGATCTACGTGCGAGACTTTTCATGACCAAGGAAGAGGCGATCGCTAATTACAATAGTGCCCCATCATGGTTACAAGAACTCTGCCGAGCTTTTGCAGATGGCATCAATTATTACTTACATACCCATCCAGAGGTGAAACCAAAACTCCTCACGAGATTCGAACCTTGGATGCCGATGTACTTCTCGGAAGGCTCTATCGGAGGAGACATAGAGCGGGTGTCTACTAAAAAGATAAGAGCTATGTACGAAAGTGATAAGTCCCTTGGAATAGGAAGTCTTACCGACCCCAACCTGATGGATCCTTCACCAGCGGATGATGAGCCCTCCGGTTCCAATGGCTTCGCCATATCAGGTGCTCACACACGCAGCGGCAATGCTATGCTACTGATCAATCCACATACTTCATTCTATTTTCGCGGAGAAGTACATGTAGTAAGCGAAGAAGGTCTCAATGCCTATGGAGCTGTCACCTGGGGGCAGTTCTTTGTATATCAGGGATTCAATGAGAAGACGGGGTGGATGCATACCTCGACCTATACAGATGTGATAGATGAGTTCGTAGAAACGATCTCAAAGAAGGATGATAAACTGACGTATGAATATGGTGATGAGATACGGGATGTATGGACGTCTGACGTGACCTTGAATTATAGAGAAGGGGAGGTGATGAAAGAAAGAACATTTCCGATGTACAGAACCCACCATGGGCCTATAACTCATGAAGTCGACGGCAAGTGGACTGCTACAGCGCTAATGTGGGAACCCGTTAAAGCTTTGGAGCAGTCTTATACACGGACCAAGAAAAATGGCTTACAAGAGTTTGATGAGATGATGGATATCCTAACTAACTCGTCCAACAATACTGTCTATGCAGATGCCGGCGGCAATATAGCTTACTATCATGGCAACTTTATCCCGGAAAGGGATGAGCAGTTTGACTATAGAAAACCAGTAGATGGTAGTGATCCAGAAACAGACTGGGATGGATTACACCCAGTTAGTGAAGCGATAGTCGTGAAAAATCCTCCCAATGGATGGATACAGAATTGTAATTCGACACCCTTCACTTCTGCGGCGGAGCATAGTCCAAAGCGAGAGGATTATCCCAGATATATGTCCATCGACAGAGAGAACTTTAGAGGCGTGAATGCCATAAGGCTTTTGTCAGAAGCGGAGGATCTTACACTGGACAAGCTGATCGACCTCGCCTACGATCCTTACCTGCCTGCGTTTGCAGTCATGGTGCCCGAAATTATTAAGGCCCGTAAAAAGTTGAATCCTGCTGAGCAAGCTATAGGTGAAGCAACAGATATACTAGAACAATGGGATTTTACAAGTTCGGAAGAATCCGTAGCTATGACCATCAGTCACTACTATGCGATGAACGCTAGTCTAAGAAGTATGAAGGACTTTGAAGACTTTAAGACTTTAAGTGCTTCCAAGAAAATAGGAATACTTACAGAAACACTAGATCAACTTATAGAGGATTTTGGGGATTGGCAGAAGCCATGGGGAGAAGTACATCGTTTTCAAAGGACGAGCGGCGATATCGGAGCTGCTTTTGATGATGCGAAAGAAAGTATCCCAATAGGATTTGCCTCAGGTAGATGGGGAGCATTGGCTGCTTATGGTGATCGATCAAGACATACTTCAAAAAAGCTCTATGGTACCAGAGGTAATAGTTTTGTTGCAGTTGTAGAGTTTGGAGATAGACTTCAGGCTAAAACTATTCTAGCTGGTGGTCAATCCAACGATCCCGACTCACCTCACTTTTTTGATCAAGCGCAGATGTATGCCGACGGTGAGTTCAAGGACGTCCCGTTTTATCGGGAGGATGTAGAACGGCGGGCGAAAAGGACTTATCGGCCGGGGGAATAAGAAGTGTAACATTGTTATATGTGAAAATCGTCTTCCCAGACTATTCTTGCAACAACCACTTCGCAAACCAGTCCTCGAGTCTTTCATACATGTCGATACGATTATTAGGATTGCGAAAGCCATGTGGTTCATTAGGGTAGGACTTGCTTTCAAAGACCTTGCCTTCCTCTTCTAATATTTTGACGGCCAATTCGTACTGGCGAAACGGGGCACGCACATCTGCTTCTCCATGCATGATGAGCAGTGGTGTCTGTACTTGTCTTACCCGTGATAGGGCATTACTTATGGCATATACTTCTGGTCGGTCTGCAGGTGCTCCGCCATGACCTGTTTTAGTGAATATTTTGCCTATGCGATCGGCATTGGTATA
>CAZDHV010000185.1:2687-6135 GCA_964505335.1 uncultured Saprospiraceae bacterium
GGCGAGATATTGCTCATGTAAGCTTAGGCGCTTGTAATAGGTATTCGTGCCGCCTCCATGTACATGCACTAGGGATGGATAGGTATTGGAGGGGTCAAAGTTGGGCGGATAATAGACAAAGCCCTGGATATATAGTCCGTCCCAGCTGCGGTAGCTTATTTCTTCTGGTTCAACCACGCCCTGCCATGAGGTAGAAAAATGGGATAGGCGCTCAAGGGGGCCTCCTGTCACATCGATATAATCCACATCATTGCCTCGAGTGGAGCTGGAGCGTACGAAGACGAATGAACTCCCATCGCCTGAGGCATGATAGTTAAAAAAAGTGCCGCCCATATTAGTTACTCTGGTGGCTACGCCGCCCTGCGAAGGAACACGCCATAGCTCTACCTCGGAGCGCTCTTGATAGGGGAAAAACAACTCACTGCCATCGCCCGACCAGGTCACCGTATGATTGAACAAGAGATCCGTAGCATGGATCTGCATCGGCAATTTCTCATCTGTTTTCTTATCGGGGTCTATCAAGTAGATATAGGATAGATCCTCATACCAATATTCATCTTTGGCATTGGCGAATAGGGCTATGGTGCTTCCATCAGGGGACCATACCGGCTTGGACATGGCCATCAAGTTATGAGACACCTGTTCCTCTGTACCAGTCGCTAAGTCCACTACCCAGATATCATCCTCCCAATAATCTCCCTTAAAGGAGTAGTAGGCCAGACGCTTGCTATCAGGTGACCACGACGGCGCAAAGCGATAGTCATCCAATGCCATGGCATCTTGCGTGATCTGTCGAGGATCCTGACTGCCATCAGCTGGCACGATCCATATGTCTTGATATCCCGATCGCCCACTGTAGAAGGCTACCCAATTGCCATCTGGCGATGGCTGCGGGGCTCGTTCATCTTTTGTATCTGAGGTAATCTGACTTGGGGTGTCGTCATCAATCGCTATGGTCCATAGATCACCACGACTGGAGAATACTAATTTGTTGCTATCACCAAACCAAGCCGGGGAGCCACCGGAAGTCAGAAATCGTGGCGGTGCATCTGAAGCTACTTCTTTGATGAAAATACCGCTTTGATCCTCGGTGCGTGCCGTAATAGCGACCCACTCACCATCGGGAGATAGGGCAGCTTGACGAGCACCAAAGTTCTGAGTGAAGATATGCTCCCATGTGAGTGGCAACGACTCTTGAGCACCCAGCTCCAGCACTAGTATAAACAGGAGAAGTTGAACTATGCGAATTCCATAATGTGTCATGACATTGTATCTATGAGTGATCTGAATTAAAGTAAGGTTTCCATGCGCTTTCTGGAGGCGGCTTCGTGCACCAACTCACTATTATGTAAGCCAGAATACTAACTGCAAATCCGGGCAGCACTGGATAAATCAATGGGTCGCCATAGGCTTTCCACAATCCCGTGGTCAACACTCCGCCAATCATTGCAGCAATGGCACCTTCCTTTGTGGCTCTTTTCCAGAGTATACCACCAACTACTGGAGTAAAAAAGCCTGCGCCCATAATAGCGGTGAAGAGGATGACAATGAATTGTACCAATTCACCTTCTGCAAACCCACTGATGATAAATATCAGCGGAATAAGGCCAACAACGAAGATGCCTATACGAGCAACCAAGAGCCTTCTGGATCTGGAAGCGTCTTTCTTTAAAAAGTTCTGATAGATATCCTCTGATAAGGCTGATCCCGCCACCAGTAAGAGTGAATCAACTGTAGACATCATCGCAGATGTGATAGCGGCTAGCATTATGGTGCCTATAAATGTGGGCAGCACAGCCTTAGCGATCATCGGCATGGCGAGGTCGCCTGTCGGCAAATTAGGGAATAGCACCATGGCCGAAAGTGCCAGTATAAATACCAGAAGATTGATCCCCGTAACTACGATAATAGCAAAGAGAATACCTCGCCGGATGGTCTTCATGTCTTTCATGGCGTAGAGCCGGATTACTTTTTCGGGTGTAGCCACGGACCCTAGGAAAAATGCCAGACTCAAGGTGATTAGCAATACAGTTGGAAATCCTCCCCATTCAAAAGTCAATGGTTTTACGGCGCTGACGAGCACCACTAAGTTGGCAAGTCCATCAAAGTGTATTAGGGCCAATGGAACAGACACTAGTGTGCCTACGATCATGATCAGCATCTGAAGAAAATCGGTGTAGACTACTGCGAGCATACCTCCTACCAAAGTATATAGGAGTAAGATGCTTGTAAATATGACCATGCCTATGAGCGGTTCCAGACCGAATACTACATTGGCCACTAATCCGCCAGCGACTATCTGCGCTTGTATATAGACGACGGTGGCGATGAGAATGATTACGCCGCCAACTCCTCGGGCAGTCTTGCTTTGATATCGACGCTCCAAATATGCGGGCAGGGTAAGTTCTTTCACTGCCGTAAATCGAGGGGCCAATACTGCAACCATAAACCAATAGGCTAATGGGATCGTGATCAGCACCCATCCAAATGACCAACCCACGGAGTAGATGACCCCGATGGTGCCTATAAAGGTGCCGGCACTGGTATGAGTCGCTGCCATAGTAGCTCCTCCGATGCCCCAGCCAAGCTTACTCCCTGCTATCCAATAGTCTTCCTCAGACTTCGTCCAGCGAAGGCTTAACCATCCTATGGCAAAGACTAATAGGAAGTAGCCTGCGAATATGATCCATTGAACTTCAATCATTTCTCTCGATCCAAAGCATCCATAGATAGTAGCCCAACACAATGAGCCCTAAGACTAAAAATAGACCCCAAAAGATAAATTTATCCATAGGTTAATCGTTTTCGGTTCAACCATATAATGATCGCCATAATCATGAATACAGCGGCAATACACCAATCAGCAATCAGTCCGATATTAGTAGACAGGTTGCCCTCATTGCCATATTGTATGCGCAATAGTGACGGTAGCGCTGGCAGCGAAAAGTTGATGGTCCTCCTGCCATTCTCGACTTTTTGATCATAGTCAACTTTGGGAAAGTCCATACGAAATACCAGTTCTTCCGTCAGCTGTATCTCACCTGCAAATAGGGTGTCATTAGATGACGCTGCTGGCATATCTGGGAAGAAGAGCGGAATCTCCGCCTTTTCGGTTGAGCGATGCCAAGTATAGGAGATCGTAAGATCGTCAAGCTGCTCGTCATCCGTGGCAAGGATCTTATAGCGGTATAGTTTAGTTGATGCAGGGTCTTGTGCTTCCACACTGTAACGATCAGATTGTATGGTAAAACCTGAGAGTGACAGATGATCCAAGCGGAGCGCTCGCAGATCTACATGCTTAGTGGTATCCGGAAGATCCAAATGGAGCGTCTGCGTAAGTTGAATGGCTTCCTTAGATAGGTCGACTTGTACGGATGCACGCTCTAAGGTGCCTTGGGCACGACTGCCAAGACTCATGCCAATAGCAACAAGCAGCAGTATACATCGA
>CAZDHV010000186.1:0-6128 GCA_964505335.1 uncultured Saprospiraceae bacterium
CCATGATGCTCGCCACATGCGATATGACCTTGGTCGTCATGATGATGACCATGATCTTGTTCATCATGTGAGTGTGCAGAATGGTCGTGGTCATGGTCATGACCATGGTTTTGCGCAGCAGCAGTTATGCTAAAACTGAGGATAGTAAAATAAAATAAAAACTGAATGCTGCGGCGTAATATCACGGTTCTACGTCTTTAAAATCGCGGCAAAGGTATATATATTAACAGAAGTAAAGCATCTGGGTAGGTCATTTTTTTATTTAGTTGCCATCTAAACAGATTACATAAAAAAAGCCCCAAAACATGGGGCTTATATATTCTGTTATTAAATCTGCTTATCGAGCAAAACTGGTCGCTCTTTTCTCACGTATTACGGTGACTTTTACCTGTCCCGGATACTGCATTTCATCCTGAATCTTCTGTGATATCATGAATGACAGATCCTCTGCATATTCATCACTGACCTTGTCACTCTCCACCATTACTCTCAGCTCTCGTCCAGCCTGTATGGCATATGCTTTCTCTACACCATCATGAGACATTGCGAGTTCTTCGAGCTCTCCGATTCTCTTTAGGTAACTTTCTAAGATTTCTCTACGGGCTCCAGGTCTTGCTCCTGAGATAGCATCACATGCCTGTACCACTGGCGCTATCATATTTGTCATCTCAATCTCATCGTGGTGAGCACCGATAGCATTCAGTACTATTGGATGCTCTTTATGCTTCTTACAGATCTCCATGCCCAGCAAAGCATGCGGTAGATCAGAGTCCTCTTCAGAGACCTTACCAATGTCATGAAGCAAACCTCCACGCTTAGCCATACTGATCTGTTTCTTAGACATCCCAATCTCAGCAGCCATCGCAGCACATAAGTGTGCCGTCTCTATGGAGTGCTTCAACAAGTTCTGACCATACGAAGATCTAAATCTCATACGACCTACCATCTTAATGAGATATGGATGTAATCCATGTATATCAAGGTCAATAACTGTTCGCTCGCCTATCTCTACGATTTGCTCCGTGAGCTGCTTTTTAACCTTGTTAACTACTTCCTCGATTTTAGCTGGGTGGATACGGCCATCCGCCACCAATCTCTTCAATGAGAGTCGAGTGATCTCCCGACGGATCGGATCAAAGCTAGAGATAACAATCGCTTCTGGCGTATCATCTACTACCAACTCCGCTCCGGTAGCGGCTTCTATGGCGCGAATGTTTCTACCTTCTCTACCGATAATCTGGCCCTTGATGTCATCTGAGTCAAGGTTAAATACTGAGACAGTATTTTCGATTGTTACTTCAGCACACATTCTTTGGATGGTCTGAATGATCACTTTCTTAGCTTGCTTGTTAGCACCAGCCCGCGCCTCTTCCAATATTTCTTTTTCAATAGACAGGGCTTCAGTAGTAGCCTTTGCCTTAACTGCTTCAACTAATTGCTCACGAGCGTCTGCCTCGCTCATCTTAGATACGACCTCGAGCTCTTTGATAAATTTCTCATTCTGTTTATCGAGGTCCTCTTTCTTTTTACTGACAATCTTAAGTTGCTTATCAAGATTCTCTCTGATCGCTTTGACCTCAGTTTCCCTATTCTCTATAGACTCTATTTCTGTCTTGAAGCTCTTCTCTTTGGTTCTGAGATCTGCTTCAAGCGATTTGATTTCCATCTCTCGCTCTTTGAGAGCGACCGTCTTGTCCGCTTTGTATGTTTCGAAGTCTGACTTAAAGTTGGCAAACTTCTGTTTAGCCTCTTGAATTTTCTTTTGTTTGATTGATTCGTTCTTGCCTTCTGCTTTCGAAACTATTTTGTCGGCTTTCGACTCAGCTTCATCGACGAGTCTTTTTGCTGTAAGTTTTGCTTCTTTGAGGGTAAGGTCTGCTTTTTGGTTTGCCTCTTCGAGCTGGGCTACATTCGATTTTTTGGATGTCATACTTGCAACGACAAACCCAATCCCCAAACAAACTATGCCTATTACTCCTTCCAATATTCCAAAGTCCATAGTATATATATTTTATCAACGGTTTAAGTAATACGTATCCTCTCTAATAGAGCATACTTAACTAACCGATCAGCGATAAGAATTTTAGGATATGGTAAACTTTGTAAGGGATTGACGTAGGTCATTATATCATATAACTACCTAAGTCACGAGAATGAGGCACAATAGCTTTAACTATTGACACAATGCCGAGGATTTGTACTCGGTATTGCTCCTTTATGTTGTTTTATCCTATGAACATCGTCCATAGATTTATTTAATAACTATTCTCTATTCTCCTCTATATCTCCAAACCTCCACTATTCATCTATCCATTCTTGGCTTCAAATTATCTGCTTGCCACGGATGGTATATCCTGATCGTTGTTAGTGTGTTTCTTTTACAACGGTAAAATCTCTAAGTTAATATTTGTTTGGACTATTAACTGGCTAAATAGATGAATAACTCATGAGTTTCACCTCTAATTCGATAAATAAGAAGAATAAATTTATCGGAGTTCGGCACCCAACTGTCGCTTGGCGCTCTCTATGATCTTGTTCATTATTTTATTGATCTCCTTATCACTAAGGCTCTTGGCGTGACTGACGAAGGTCATGCTTACGGCGTACGATTTTTTCCCTTCTGATGACATCTGGTCATCTCGATAAACGTCAAATAAATTGACATCTGTTATGTTGTTCTTACCTGTCTTCTTGATGATCGTCTCAATATCTTGATAGTTCACCTTTTCATCGACTACTAAAGCGATATCTCGATTAGATTCTGGAAACTTAGAGATGTCTTCAACCTTGATCTTTGCTTTCTTTAGCTTTCGCAAAAGGGACTTGACCGATATCTCTCCATATAAGATATCATTCTTGATTTCTGCAGACTGCTTCAAGCCTTCAGATACCACACCAAAACTGGCGATGACATTATCTCCTTGATGATACTGTAGACCTGTAGCAAATCGCTCGTCATCAATTGTTCTAACCTGATACTTAGTTAAACCGCAGCTTGATAAGATCTCATTGACAAGTCTTTTTATACTGTAGATATCAGATAGCTCATTCTCGCCTTGCCAGGCCTTGGTGTTAATAATCCCAGTTTGAATCATGGCGAGATATTCTGTTTCCTTGAAGTCATCCACCTTATGGTATGTCTTGCCAAACTCAAATAGCTTCAAGTTATTTTGCTGTCTGTTGAAATTATAGCTGACCGTATTGAGCATAGAAAGCAGCATATCAGGTCTCATAATGTTGAGATCGATATTGCTCGTATTATTTACAGACACATTTTCCTTTCCAGCTGATAATGTTACCGCTTCAGCTTGATTAGCAGTCACAAGACTTAATCCCATAATCTCATGATATCCTTTACCTATCAATCGCTCACTAAGCTTATCTCTTAATATCTGGATATTGACTGGTTCGGCCACCTGTAATGCCGCTTTGATTGTAGTACTGACTTCAACACTATTATATCCGTAGATTCTCAGAACCTCCTCAATAACATCAACTTCTCGAGTGACATCGGCTTTATTCGTCGGAATTTTTAGGACATAATTCTCCTCATCAGTAGTTGCAGGCTCAAAATTGAGTGATTGATATATCACCATCAGTTGATCGTGGCTAAAGTCGTTGCCGATGAGTCTGGATACCGCTGATCTTCTCACCGCAATTTCTTTCGGCTCAATTTGATCTGGGTATATGTCTACAAGCCTGGAGGCCACCTTTGCCCCGGCATACTCTTGAAGAAGATAAACTGCCCGCATCAGAGCCTTAACCGTCACGTTAGGATCGGAGCCCTTCTCAAAACACTTAGCAGCATCTGTCCTCAAGTTGTGATGAGTACTCGTCTTACGTATGCCCTGCGCCTCAAAGTGAGCTGACTCTAAAAATATGCTCGTTGTATCGTCTTTAACCCCGCTCTTTATTCCACCAAATACTCCTCCTATGCACATGCCATTATCTTTACCATCACAGATCATTAGGTCATGAGCAGTGAGTTTTCTTTCTACTTCATCCAATGACTGAAACACCGCTCCAGCCGGTAAGAATTGCACCTTAATGTGGTCACCTGTAATATGTCTACGGTCAAATGCATGGAGCGGCTGACCATATTCATGCAATACATAGTTAGTAATATCAACAACGTTATTTATTGGTCTCACGTCGATGGCCTTGAGACGCTCTTGCATCCACTGTGGAGAGGGTTCAATCTTTATATCTGACAAGCATATTCCAGAATATCGTGGACACGCACCAGGTTCTTCTACCGAAACTTTGATATCATCACCAGAAGATATCTGATCAAGTCCAATGGTTTCAGGATTTTTCACCTTCGTATTTGCGCCATTCTGGAAGTTGTAGTAGGCGCACAAATCCTCGGCAACTCCGATATGATTGGTAGCATCAGACCGATTGGGTGTTAATCCAATGTCATATACCGTATCCTCTGTAACTTCGAATATCTCTGCCGCCGGCATACCAATTACCGCACCCTCTGCCAAAACAATGATCCCATCATGGTCTTGGCCTATTCCGATTTCGTCTTCGGCACAGATCATACCTTCTGAGACTTCACCTCTGATTTTTCCCTTTTTAATTGTGAATGGGTCGCCTTCAATTGGAAACAACTCAGTGCCTACCTGTGCAACAACGACCTTTTGGCCAGCCGCAACATTAGGAGCCCCGCATACAATTTGTAGATCCTCTTCTCCCCCAACATTGACCTTTGTCAGTGATAACTTATCAGCATTAGGATGCTTAATACATTCAGTCACATGCCCAACAATCAAGCCTTTAAGTCCTCCTTTTATGCTCTCAATGGTATCTTCTCCTTCAACTTCCAATCCCAGATTAGTAAGTATCTCAGATAACTCAGCAGGAGTGTTCTGAATGTCAATGTAATCTTTCAACCAGTTTAACGAAGTCTTCATATGGAAATATCAGTTGTGGTAAGACTATAATTCAATCTTTTCAGGACGCAAATATAGCTTGAATTGATAGAGATATTATCCAAATTCAAGCTTGTATCAAGACTCAATCAATACTCAACTAAGTTTATACCTTTATACGGTCATGCAAGAGAATCAGAAAGCGATTAAGCTCAGCAAAAAAGCACTCAACATCATTCGTACGACAAGTAGGAATAATGTAGAACTAGTGAACATAGCTGATAATAAAGCCAACATCTTGTTGAGTATCAATGGTATTATGCTGACAGCACTGATTCCAATGTTATTCTCCTATCAAGACATCATTGTAAGAGAGCATCTTTATATTCCATTGATCATACTGGCGAGCACCTTGTTAATGACCATCATCTTGTGTTCGACAGTTCTAAGACCGGTAGATCTAAATTCAATTGGTATTGAGAAGCAGGCTGGCATGAAGTACAGCCCTTTTTTCTTTGAAAACTTTCATAACATCGACAGCAAGGAGTATATCCCATTTGTCAAGGAATCCCTCAAGGACAAAGATTTACTTAGTGAGTATATTCTTCAAGATCACTACTTAGTAGGTCGCAATCTCGGCAGGAAGTATGTATTGATGAAAAGGGCTTTTCAGACCTTTGTGGCTGGAGTTGCTGTTTCTATAGCGCTGACTATAGTCGTCTTAGCCTTCTTTTAATTTGTTCTTGTCAGCATACTTGTATTGACGCCAAATTGAGCGTAACATCTTGAATATCAGAAAGATAGAGGTAATAAAACTTCCGACAGCAAAGAACAAATACTCATTTCTCAGATAAGCAGTATAGAATTGTTGCTTCTTATGGGATAGATGAGTCATAATAGATTCTAACCCTTGCTGATCTTTAAATTCGATAAATGAATGGATCCCTTCCAACAATGGAAAAAACAATACTGGCGTCATAAAAATGATCAAAACCTTCCCAATTTTGGAGTCGCTAAGAGGATGCAGATCCCAACGGACTAACCACCGTATAAATGTGACGGCCACAACAACATATGCGAAGTTGTAGGCTAGCAGTTCGAACTCAATTCCAGCGTTGACAATTGGCAATACTACGAGACCAGCAATAATAACAGCCAATAGTAAGAATCCTATCTCAATTTTTATTTTTTGAGCGTTGTTGTACCCCATCATTGTATATAATGGCGAAGATATTGAGGAGTTCTTATGAT
>CAZDHV010000187.1:0-6122 GCA_964505335.1 uncultured Saprospiraceae bacterium
GTCAAAATTCCTGCTCTCGCACCAGCGAGGACATAGTCACTCTCTAAGTTCTGAAGCCTTGAGTCTTCAATGAGTTGAGGATGCTTGTAAAGCATGTAATTATAGCCACTGTAGATACCAATCGTAGGGGTGAGTGTCATCCCTGCCGACGTAATGATCTCTGCCACGTCCTCATAGGTTTTATAGGTTAGGCTCATCTTAGGAGTATAGCCACGGCGGCTGGTGCCTAAGATATGTTCTACGCCGTCGATTCCCATGAGGGCAGCAGGGTAGAGCTCATGAGAGGTTACGGGAAGTCCGTTCTCATGAGCAAAGCCAATTACTTCACGTTGGAGACTATCTGGGAGTCTCACATAAGTCTTGATGAGGTCAAAGTTTAGGTCTTGAGATCTTGTGAGCTCTCGATTGATTTGCTCTATGGACATTTGTGCGTAAGTGCCATTGTAATAGACTCTGTTGCCATCGATAGGACTCCCAGTATAAAAGATCCTGGGATGTAAGATGTCACCATTGATCTGTGCTTCTTTCCTGTTTTGGGCGTCATAGGGATAGGTTGCAGGATCACGGGTGCTGGTGACTCCCCAGCTCAACCATTTATATCCGAGGGATGTGCCAAGATCGCTGCCTTGGTGAGCGTGCATGTCTATCAATCCAGGGATGATGTACTGATCTGAAGCATCTACCAGATCTATATGTGAATCCCATTCAGTGTGAGGAGCTATTGATGTAATCTTATGATTTTGGATGACGATATCATGGTTGGTGAGTCGTCGACCATCCATAGTGATGACAGTTCCTGCATGAATCACCATTTTGGGCGTATTGATGGGCTTACCATAATTGAGGTTAATCTCAACTGTTGAGCTGCTATTACTCCGCCGATCATAAAGCATAAGCTGTGCACCAGACATATAACTGATTAATCGATCATCGGCATCAATACTTGGCGCATCGACTAGGGAGCGAATGAGAGTCTTTGGGCTATCAATGACATTCATATCTGTATCAATGTTCACTTCATGGAGCTGACCTCTTGAGATATAGATCAAGCTTTTAGCATCATCAATGATTAAGGGCGGATCATTGGTTCGTGCGCCGAATGATAGATGCGTAGCGGCTTTCTGAGAAGACGTTTCTCCTGTATTAATATCGACAATGATATTACGTGCTATGCCTTCACGATATAATCCGGAATAGGGCTTTAATATGCTTAGTAAAATCCGCTCGCCATCAGGATGCCATGAGGGACTGCTGCTGCTAAATGGAAAGTTACTGCGAGGGCTTGTTGATAGTCCTGTCGCCAGGTCCATAATCGAAAGTCTTCCAGATCTTGGACCAAAAGCCATCGTATATGCTATTGATCGCCCATCTGGATGCACAGAGATACCGCTTGGCATAACGCCGATTACGCCGACTTGGCGATGTGTTTCTTGATTAAGACTATAGATCCATAGCGCATTGACGTTGTTTTTGTCAGAGGCGTAAATTATTTGCTGTCCATCGGGATGCCAGCTTGGCATTAATTGTACATATCTATCGTGAGTTACCCTTGTTAGTGATTCTGTGGGCAAATCTTTTATCCAGACATCGCCAAGAGCTATGAAGCATACCTTAGTTCCATCGGGGGATATTTTTGGACCATGTATGCCTTTGATTTGTTGTGGTTCAGCAATGTTGAGCTTAGGTATCTTGCGCTCATAAGTACCCACATGGACAGGTAGCTCCACAGTGAAGGGAATCGACTCGATAGAACCATCGCTTCTTCCTACTTTAATCTTTCCATCTGCAGTATAGTAAGCAGAATGCTTAAAATGCTCAACTCTAAAGGGGAACACATCTTCAACCTCTTCAGTCATTGCATTCACGCTATTTGAATCAAGCTTGACTTGTTTTATGCTACTGCTGAGCCAATCGTGGGCTACAAAGCTTATCGAGCTATCATCATAGCCCCATGAGGGAGCATACAATTTGTGTGCTGACTCGACATGGGTGGTGATGCTACTATGCTCAAGATCTATACTGTTCAATTGCCAACCATCAGGCGTCTCTCGTACAAAGGCCAAATGGCGCCCGTCATGACTGAAGCTTGGGCCATAATCATTGTATTCGCTATCCGTAAGCTGAATTTGTTCTCTGCCAGATGATGAGGCGGTCCAAATATCATAACTGCCATTGCGATCTGAAGAATATGCCAGGGTATTATCAATAGTTTGTACAGCCGGTTCTCGATAGTCATATTGCCCTGAGGTCAATTGTCTTAGTTCTGATCCATCAGTACCAACGCTCCATATGTGCCAGTTGCCATCTTGATAAGATTGGAAGTATACGGTGGTCCCGTCGGATGATAGGCTTGGTTGCCGAGCATCCATGTAGTAATCTGTGATTGGCTGAGCAGACCCCCCATTTATATTCATCTTGTACAGCGCTCCCTGTAAATCATGAATGATAAATCGCTCTTGCGGATCGACAGCGATTGACAGATTAGTGCCTTGTGAGATTGTAATGTATCGGATATCCGAGTCTCTCTGTCCATAAGCATTAATTGCCAACAGTGATATGAAGATCAACAGAAACTGAGAGCTCTGTAGCCTCATGACTGACTTTTCTTCTTCCAGTATCTCAGCAATCCTGCGGCACTCATGTCACTAGGATTTGCCCCTTCATATGCCATAGCATCCGAGGGGGACATACCATGACTGGTTAAGTACTCACCTACAAAATCTCGGAATTCTGGTAGCATATCTGCTGCGGACATGCCTTTGTCGTGGTAGGGTTGTGCAAATGAACTATAAGCCTTAAGCCCTTCACGAAGTAGCTCAAGATGTCGATCTATATCAGTCACCTTTCCAAAATGTGTGAGATAGAAAGCTTCAACGTCTTCCAACTCTTCAATAACTTCAATCGACGACTCCCAGTCTTCAAAATTAATATCTGGCGGAGGGCAGGGAGGGATTACAGGTCCGTCATTTATACAGACCCCACCAACATCACCTGTAAACAGGTCCTTGCCGATTAACCAAGCTATATGATGCTTCGCATGACCAGGCGTATGCCAAGCCGATACTACAAAGTCATCAATTTTGACCTGATCGCCATGACCTACTTCTATCAATTGATCAGCGGGAATGGGCTTCAGGGTACCCCATAGGAAATCCATTTTATCCTGATAGATCATCTTAGCAGATGCCAAGAGTTTAGAAGGATCGTGCATGTGTCGGTAGCCAAATGGATGCAGATAAATTTTTGCTGCATGCTCTGCAAAGCACCAGGCTGCACCAGCATGATCCAAGTGGATATGAGTGATGAAGATGTGCTTGATATCTTCCTTAGCATATCCGATTTCGTTGATGCCCGCCACAAGAGTGTCAAGGGTGCTATGCGGCCCGGTCTCTACTAAGATTGGTCCAATGCTCGTCTCAACAAGGTATGCACAAATACCGTTGGCATTTCCTAAAAAATTTAGGTCTATCGTGTGGATGGTATGTCTTTTCATAATCTGTTTTATGATCTATCTTTTCCTTGGGTCAATCCTTTCGTTAGCTTGTTGCAGTCTGATAAAGGCGACCATGTCTACAGGCTTATGTACTATTACTTGAGACGAGGGATGTTTATCCAGTTGAGCCTTAGGCCTTGTAGGCCTTGCCGTAAATCCTCCACCACAATTGGGGCACACATTGTTCAGAATCGTTTCAACACAAGTCTTACAAAAAGTACATTCATATGTGCATATCATCGCCTGATCACTATCATTAGGTAGAGATACATTACAATTTTCACAAGTTGGTCTAAGCTCGAGCAAAGCAGTTGATTTGGTCTCAATGTAGATGTTTTGATGGGTTTGTTGCGAAGAAATAGCAGGCAATTGAGTCTTGATCAGTAGCGGTGCCGTACATTTGACATCAGTAATTAGATTGATATGTCCCATAATATTGCTCCTTCTTTGCTCGCAGCAGATTTCGCTAATCTGCAACGTGATATAGAGATGATCAATTCGAGCCAAGCGGATTGGCTACATATAGATGTTATGGATGGCATATTCGTTCCCAATATTAGCTTTGGTCAGGTTCTGATGCCATTCATTAAGAAGCATAGTGAAAAACCCTTAGATGTGCATCTCATGATTGAGCAGCCTGAGCGCTACGTTGAGCAATTTGTAGACCTCGGAGCGGAGGTCGTCAGTGTGCACTATGAGGCGACGAAGCATCTTCATCGAACAATTCAATTGATCCATTCCAAGGGAGTAAAAGCTGGCGTGGCGCTTAATCCACATACTCCTGTAGAAGTGCTACGAGATATCCTTGAAGAGATTGACTTAGTAGTGATCATGAGTGTTAATCCAGGATTTGGTGGGCAGAAATTTATCTATCAGACCTTACCCAAGGTAAAAAGGCTTAAAGACATGATTATAGACATCAATACAGATACGCTCATCGAGATCGATGGGGGAGTAAGTATGACTAATGCAGAATCCTTACTGAAGCAAGGGGCTGATGTTTTAGTTGCTGGCAGCAGTGTCTTTAAATCAGATAATCCGCAGGAAACAATCGTTTCGTTGAAATCTATACAAGAGTTTAAACACTATTGATGAAGAAGTGGATCTTAAGTGTATGGTTGGTGTTGCTTGGGCTCGTCTCCTATAGTCAGACGACTTATCAAGGTAGAATCACAGATGGCAGTGGAGAAATACCCATAGAGTTGGTTACCATCTTCTTTGATGGGGATAACTCTCCAGTCGAGTCAGATGAGGATGGGCGATATCGCATCAGTACCACCTCTACTGAAAGTCAAGAATTAGTATTCAGCAGGTTAGGATATGAGGAGCTTAGAGTTAGCGTGAGCCTCAATGGACGCGTAAATGATCTGAATATCCAACTGACGGCTGTCGACGCTGACATTGATGTAACGATTACAGATAACAGGATCGAGCGGGCTGGCGTGCACACCTCTAACGCAGAGGCAATCAGGCTCCTACCGTCTACGACTGGAAATCTCGAAAGCGTCCTTCCTCATATAGCCTTAGGAGCACGATCAGGAACAGGGGGAGAGTTAACCTCCCAGTATAATGTACGTGGGGGGAACTATGACGAAAACCTGGTTTATGTCAATGATTTTGAGATTTTCAGGCCGCAACTGATCAGAGCTGGTCAGCAAGAGGGCTTGTCTTTTCCCAATATAGACCTGATTCGAGATTTGTCATTTTCTTCTGGAGGATATGAAGCACGTTATGGCGATCGCATGTCTTCGGTCCTAGATATCAAGTATAAACGCCCTGAGGAGTTTAAAGGCTCGGTTTCTGGGAGCTTACTCGGAGGTAGCGCACATATTGAGGGCAGCAAGATATTAGGTTCTTCTGACTATCAGAAGTTGAGATATCTGGTAGGTGCACGATATAAGACGAATCGATATCTGTTGGGCTCTCTCGATACCCAGGGTGAGTATAATCCCGATTTTGTGGATATTCAAGCTTATCTGACCTACGATCTTACCCGAGAAATTCAGATCGGATTATTGAGCAACTACAATAGAAGTGATTTCAATTTTATTCCACGGACTCGTAATACGGCGCTTGGGCTTATCCAGCAATCTTTACAGTTAACCACTGTCTTTGAAGGCGAAGAGGATGACTCCTTTAGGACGGGCATGGTTGGCGCTAGTATTACCTATATACCTGAGCGAGATCGCAATCCTACATTCCTTAAGCTATTGGCTTCAACCTACGCAGGTGTAGAAGAAGAAAATATAGATATCAGAGGATTCTACCGCTTGAGCCAAGTTGAAGGCGATATAGGCAACGATAATTTTGGTGAGGAAATCGCCGTACTGGGCACGGGTACACAGCATGATTTTAGCCGCAACAGATTGTTTAACACCATCACTAATGTGGAGTTGAAGGGAGGTTTAGAACTGCAAAGTACAATTGATCAAGGCAAGTCTCACTTCTTGCAGTATGGCGTTAAGTATCAAAGCGAGTTATTCGATGATCGTCTTAACGAATGGGTGCGTATAGATTCAGCCGGCTTTTCTCTTCCATTCAATCCATCTCAGGTGTTGCTCGATGAAGTCCTCAAGTCAGAAAATGAAATACGATCCACTAAGATCACGGGCTTCATTCAAGATACCTA
>CAZDHV010000188.1:0-6119 GCA_964505335.1 uncultured Saprospiraceae bacterium
AGAGCCAATTACAGCTTTATGTAGGAGGAGGGATTACCATAGACTCTATTCCTGAAGCAGAGTGGGAAGAAACTCAAAACAAAAGCCTTACGCTACTCAATGTGATTCAGAATAGCTATAATCACTAACTATGACCTCAGCTAAAGAATCAATAAGTCGACTGGCAGCAATACTCAAGGCCAAGAGCATTAAAAACGTCGTCTTCAGTCCTGGTTCCCGTAATGCACCTTTAATAATAAGTATCGCCAACGATCCATATTTCACTTGCTATAATATCCCAGATGAGCGCTCTGCGGCATTTTTTGCCATGGGTATTGGACTAGCTACCCGCCAACCAGTCGTAATCTGCTGTACATCTGGTAGCGCAGCAATCAACTATGGTCCGGCTATATCTGAGGCTTACTATCAAAAAATTCCACTGATCATTCTCACAGCTGATAGACCACAAGAATGGATCGATCAGCGTGCTGGACAGACCATTAGACAGACGGACCTATACCGTAACTATATCAAGTTTAGCACTCAGCTCAGGCAAGAAGTTCACGATCAAGATGATCTATGGTACAATGACAGGCTTATAAATCAGGCTATTGAGACAGCGACATCGGGAGGCGATGGACCTGTTCATATCAATGTGCCCCTTAAAGAACCACTTTATGATCAAGTAGAATCATATGCTGATCTGCCAAAGCTGATTTCTAAATCTAAGACCCACGCATCTCTTTCTAATAATAGAATTCAAGAACTGCGCAATCAGTTTGATAGCCATGAGAAGGTCCTTGTAATATGTGGGCAGCATCACCCGGATGAGAGATGGTCCAAGGCTATCACCAAGTTGTCTAAAGTATCGTCAGTAGTTGTGCTCACGGAGCTCACGTCCAATGTATATGGAGACAACATCATTTCATGTATCGATCGCACTATCAATAACATTGAAGATCTTGATGTAGAAGCTTATAAGCCGACTTTGTTGATCACATGCGGTTATTCACTAGTGTCTAAGAAAATAAGATTCCTTCTTCGTGATATGCATATCTCACAGCATTGGCATGTAGATGCTGATGACGAGTTTATCGATACCTATATGTCTCTTACAGATATCATTCCTGTAGGAATAGAATACTTTGTCGAGACAATCATTCAACGTACAGATTCTCTCAAAAATCCGTATAAAAAGAGATGGTTAGATCTTGACCTCTACAAAAAGGAAAAACACGAAGAATATCTAGATACCGCACCCTGGTCAGACCTAAAGGTTGTACACCAGGTGATGAATGCCATACCTGATGATACACATGTACATATGGCTAATAGTACTTCAGTAAGATATGCCCAACTTTTTGACGTTAATGAAACGCTCACATTTCAGTGTAATAGGGGAGTGAGTGGGATAGACGGTTGTAATTCGACAGGTGTAGGATATGCCACTTGTAATACAGCCCTTAATGTGTTGATCACAGGAGATCTGGCCTTCTTTTATGATGCCAATGCATTTTGGAATACTTATGTCTCCGCTAACTTTAGAGTGCTCATCCTTAATAACCAAGGCGGAAATATATTTAGAGTGATCAATGGCCCAGCTACTACCGAGCATTTAGAGACGCATTTTGAGGCTCATCATAAGACAAAGGCCCAAGGAATCGCCAGCGCACATGGCCTTAAATATTTATCTGCGGATGATGCTGAATCATTAAATCAGGGGTTAGGACAGTTCCTGGGTGAGTCATCTGAGGCTATAATTCTTGAGGTGTTTACTCCACGATTGGAAAATGATAAAGTCCTTAAAGCATACTTCCAACATATAAGAATGAGCAAATAATTGACCGTTCTGATAGATAGATTACGGAGAAACCCTTGTGAAGAGCTCAATAAATTTTATTTAAATCATTATCTTGACATCGATACTCTTTGCACCTCTTTCACCCCAATAACGCAAAGAAAAACTTGCCTTATATAGGCTTAATGAGAACAACCTATGTTAAAGTCTAAGATACTTACTGTAGACGATCGTCGAGTGGATCGCATATTGTATATGGAACTGCTCGGATACGAGAAATATGAATTCTTCGAGTTAGACGATGGAGAAAAAGTCGTCCCGTTCCTAAAAGAAAACAAAGACATCGATGTCATACTCTTGGATTGGCAGATGCCCATTATTGGGGGATTAGAAGCTCTGAAATTAGTAAAGGCTGACCCTGACATAGCGGAAATTCCCGTCATTATAATCACCGGCTTAGAAGATGAAAAAGTTCTCGAGCAAGCATTTGACTACGGAGGGGTAGACTTTCTGCAAAAGCCTGTTATGGGAGTGGAGCTCATGTCGCGAGTTGATAATGTTCTGAAACTTTCCAAGGCTCAAAAGTCACTGCAGTATCAGAAAGATCAGTTGGAAGAACTCAATAGAATCATCACTGTCCAAAAAAACGAATTACAATCTTCCATAAAAATTAAGGAGGAGTTAGCTGAATTAAAAAGGATCGAGCTAGAAACCGAGCTCGACGATAAAAAACGCCGCCTGATAACGATGGGCGTAGAATCCTCTAGAATAGGCAAGTCAATGCAGGGGCTAACTGAGATACTTGCAAAGTGTGTAAATCAGATAAAATCTGAGAATGCAAATAGTGAGTCGCTACGAGGATTGAAGAAGCTTGAGAAAGCTATGAATGATCTCATCAGTGGCGAAGACAATTGGAGCGAGTTCAAAAAAGTATTTGAGTCAACACATCCAGAGTTCTTTAGTAAGCTCATGAGAATCAATCCCAAACTAACTTCTCTTGATCTCAAGCATTGTGCTTATATGAAAATGAATATTGATAATTATGACTTGTCAAATATTCTAGGGGTCGAGATGAAGAGTATCCAAATGACGAGATATAGATTGAAGAAGAAGCTAAATCTCGATGCCGAGAAATCCCTTCGTGAGTATGTTCTCGGTATATAGCTTAATTTAAAGATTGTCAAACGACCGAATAACTACGTCGTCGTTTTCTCTGCAGTTGGAATGGACAATTCAGCCAGTTCAAACCAAAACTTGTAGACTTGCTTGATCATATCAAAAAAGTCCAATACATCTAAGGGCTTAATTAGATACGCATTAGCCCCATATTGATAGCATGTGTTGATATCCAAATCCAAATTGGACGTAGTTAACACAATCAGAGGAATCGACTTTAATTTAGGATTGCTCTTATAGAGCTTGATAATTTCATCACCTTTAAAACGAGGCAAGTTAAGATCACAGATTATTAGATCCGGGAGATCCTCGTAATCAGTCTTCATAATATTGCGATAATATTGATGGGCTTTTTCGCCATCATCAAGTACCGACAGTTCTACATTGAGACGGTTGGCTTTAATAGCCTCTTCAATCAGCTTTATATCACCGATATTATCTTCAATAAGAAGAATTTTCTTTTTGTTGTAGTTATTAGTCATTTGATCACTCTAGAGTAGGCGCTCAGTCGTGCAAACAAAGATGCTCGTTATTTCTTGATGAAACAGCAACAAATAGCCTACATATTATATCACAACATTATACACGACCCAAAAACATTCGCATAAAGAATGGGACGTTACGATACACTAATGAAGATACTCTATATAATGTTTTGCTCATACTTAATAACATCTAATTGTTTATTAGGACTACATACGGAAAGAAGAAACCTGGAAATAGTGTTTAAACTGTGATTATTAGCTTAATGATTCCAGTAATGACAGAACCAGAACTATCCTTTATGTTTCCATATAGTCACCTTACTCTTGGAGAGAGTTCATCTGAATTTATTTATCTATTCTCTCTATTGTAAGCTTGAAATAGTTCTGTGCCAAGCCCCGATAAGCGGGGTCCTTTACTTTTTGGCATACTTCTGAAGAAACAGGATCAGCACATGTAGGTTGTAACTTTATACCTATCCATTATGTCTGTACTGCACCCATCTCATCAATAATGGATCGTAGGGTTGATAAACTAACTTTTCTGTACGGGGATCTATGGTCGTATAAACTAGTTCATTGTCGACTAAGTATCCTATGGATAGCCTTACCGTACTGTGGGCGCCGAGTTTATGAGTTTGGATGAACTTACTTGAGGTGATGTTGACGACCTCTTCTGCCATAGCTATGGCCTCGAGTAATTGCCATTGCTTAGATGAGCTTAGGTTCTTATAGGTGTAGTAGACATTTTCATTCTCTTGGAGCAATTGCAACTTGATGTCGTTGATATCTTGATGAGTTATTGTCTTTTCTACAGACTTATACGAGTACAATCTATTGCAAAAGTACTGGGTGTAATAAGTATGTGATTTAGTCCAATTGAGTATTTCATCTACCATGGTGCGTTCTATCTTGTATAGCCCTTGTTTGAAGTGATGCGTTATGAATGATGTGTATTCATTTCGATCAATCTTATTGAGTTCCATGAGTTGGGTGGATCTATACAAGGCTTTCTTGGGAGTGGCAAATAGATTCAACAGCATATGCTTTTTGCTTCCCGAAAAAATGAAGCTGACATTCTGGCTCTCTTGCATAAAGGCACGAAGGGTAGCGGCTATCCTGGACTCAGCATAGCTTTCTATTTGTTGAAATTCATCAATAGCTATAACTACGTTCTTCTTGCTTTTTTTGATAAATGTAAAGAGGGTATCCAGCCCAATCTTTAGATCCTCAGGTGTTTTGATGTCCAGTTCTATGGTCGGATTACCTGTTAATGTATCCATTGAGATTTTTGGCTTCAGGCGTGACAGTGATTGTAGGATGCTGCTGAAGAAATTGTCGTTAGTACTCTTGAATAGGCTTAGAGAAGCTCCGATAAGCTTGTTGATGAAGTCATTTTCATCTTTAGTATCCAGGATGTCGATATAGATTCCTTCGAAATTTCCATTCTCTTTTTTCATGGCTTCAAACACATGATGTATCAAGCCTGTCTTCCCTATTCTCCGTATGGCATAGAGTGTGATGCTTCGATTGGCTCTGACGGCTTCTATTATCGCTGCGGTTTCTTCCGCTCGATCACAGAAGTAGATCGGCCCTCTATAATGCGTTACAGCAAAAGGATTCATGACATAAAATATGCTACAAATATAGCATAAAATATATGACATAAAATATATGACATAAATTATGTCATTACTACATAAGCTAAACTGTGCGGGAACTCCAGATTTTCAATTAAATTGATAGTATGATCAGAACGACTGTTTATGTACTGAATAATCCTACCATTTCTTCATCTTCTTAGCTCGCTTCGCTTTGACTCGAGCTTTTCGGGTAAGGACCTTTTTAGTATTTGATCGAGTCTGTTTGGTGGCGTCGCTGTTTAGATTCTTGGCTATCGTAGGAGCCTTGGTCAGTTGATTTTTCATTTTGACCTCGGGGATCTCATAGGGGATGAGCTCAGCGCTGATCTCCACTTCCTCGGGGACATCGACCATGGTAATCTTCAGATTCATCAGGGCCTCAATGCTCTCATGTACGGCTGCGTCTTTCTCCTCGATGAAGCTATGGGCGATGCCATCTTGATCCGCACGCCCAGTTCTACCGATCCGGTGCATATATTTTTCTGGGTTATCGGGTAAGTCAAAGTTGATCACATGACTCACTCCATCAATGTCAATTCCTCGGGCGATAATGTCAGTAGCAATGAGGAGTCTTTTTTCACCAGATTTAAACTCCTCCACATTTCTGAATCTCTGATTTTGAGACTTATTAGAGTGGATGACGGCACTATGTTCCCCCTGCTCTTGTTCTATCGCTTTGATAAGTATATCTGCCAGTTTCTTAGTCGAGACGAATACCAAGACCTTATGATAGGTCTCCTCATCCTGTACCAGATGAAGTAAGAGATTCACCTTGCTCTTAAAGTTGGGGATACGATAAGCACTCTGAGAGATATTCGTCAGTGGCGTCCCAGTAGGTGCGGCTTCGATCACCTCTGGATTATTGAAAAAAGTCTCTATAAGATCACGAACCTCATCGGTCATCGTTGCCGAAAACAGCAAATTCTGCCTTTTCGCTGGGAGCAGATCAAGCAACATAGTGAGTTGATGCCTGAACCCTAAGTTGAGCATCTCATCTACTTCGTCAATCACCAGTTTTTTACAATACTTAAGATTTAGAGC
>CAZDHV010000189.1:0-6084 GCA_964505335.1 uncultured Saprospiraceae bacterium
CACTACACATGGTAATCGCACTAGAATATGCTAAGATGCAATATGGGCATTTGGGTATCAACGCAATTAAGACTCCCGTAATAATAGGACTAACTGATGAGTTCTCTTTAGGTGCTTTTCTTGATACGCACCCACAATTATTAGATTTAGCCTCTATCAATTTTTCATGTATTTTAGATAGTTATTCGTCGTTTATTAGAATATGTTTTCCAATTTATACTCTATAAATGTGCTATAAAAGAAATTAATGACAAAATTACAGCACAACAAAATTCAATTTATTCGCCTTAATGACCATTTAAAAGTATTATCCGATGTTATCATCAACTGTTGTGCAAGATAATTGTGCCTTAAAACACTCTTGCAGAATAACATTGGAGTAGAGACAGAGGTCCATACAAAAAAACGGTAGGAAATAGAAGATGTTTAACTAGCAAACTAACATCTTTGTGTGGTCATGATTTCCGAGAAGGATCAGGACTGAGTATATCTCATATCTGCGAAAACTAATCATTTCTTGTGAGCGGCTCTGCTATAAACTTACAGGTTGGAAAAATGATAGTATGCAGCACAGGCTCCTTCAGAAGACACCATCGGAGCACCTATAGGATTGACAGGAGTACATTGTTTTCCAAAATGTGGGCAGTCCATAGGTTTTTTGGCACCTTTTAGTATCTCTCCGGCTATGCACTCTGTTTCATTGTCTTCCAATGTAGATTTGAGTCCAAACTTAGAGACGGCATCATACTTAGCAAATTCAGGTCTTATTTGCCAACCACTCATTGGCAACATTCCGATGCCTCTCCATTCCTTATCGCATACTTCAAAGACTCTTTCAACAACTTTTTTTGCCTTCGGATTGCCTTCTGGTGGCACAACACGACTGTACTGATTTTCTAGTTTAGCCTCTCTATTCTCCAACTGTTGTATAGTCATCAAAATTCCTTGCAACAGGTCGACAGGCTCAAAACCAGTTACAACAATTGGAATTTTATAGTCTGCTACAATACAATCAAAATCTCCTATCCCAATCACAGAACAAACATGGCCTGCACCTAATATTCCATCTACCTGGCTGTCCTCTTCATTTAATACCGCTTCTATTGCTGGGGGCACAAGCACATGCGAGGTCAGTAGAGAATAGTTCTCCAGTCCATATAATTCTGCATGGAGCACTGATAAAGCGTTAGCAGGCGCAGTAGTCTCGAATCCAACTGCAAAAAATACAATTTCCTTATCTGGGATCTCTCTAGCTATTTGGACCGCATCCATAGGAGAGTACATTGCCTTGACATTACCTCCAGCCGCTTTTACATCTAATAGACTTTGGGTCGAACCAGGAACTCTCAACATGTCTCCAAATGAACAGAGTATGACGTCTTTTTGACTAGCTAATTCTATGGCTTGGTCTATGGTACTAACCGGAGTAACACATACGGGGCAACCTGGACCATGAATCAAATTAATATTTGGTGGTAGTAGATTGACGATTCCATTTTTTACTAAACTATGAGTCTGCCCTCCGCAAAATTCCATAATACCCCAGGAATTACCATTAGATGAGATTCGTTCAATCTCCTTCAAATAAGCCTTAGATAGCTCTGGGTCTCGATACTCTTCTAAATATTTCATCCTAATCTGGTTGTTGATATTGGAGATTCATCCAACAATTATGGTAACAGCTCATCTAAGCCACCATATCTCTCGAGATATGAAAATACCCTTAATGCCTCCTTTTTGTCCACTAAATTAATCGCGACACCGGCATGCACTAGCACATAATCCCCTTCCTTGGCTCTTGGCACCATGTCTAAGTAGACGTCTTTTATAATACTCCCAAAAGCAACTTTCGCCTTTCTGACCAACTCTGTAGTGGAGTGAATACTCTTGATTTTCCCAGGAATTGCTAGACACATAATCTTTTTGTTTTTATACGACGACTTGACTTATTTGATTTTTAGATATGCTCTTCTTAAAGTTGATTGTACATCTCAAGCAACTATCAAAAGATCTTGCTATTAACCCAACTTCAATTGGGTGTTCCAAATCTTTAATAGTTAAACCTATTAGGGCTTTCCCAAGTGCTGAACTCCTCTTATCATTGGCTCCGACATTGATATTAGCAATAGTTGGAGCTAAGATTTGATATCTACAGATCATTCCTTCCTTCAACTCCACTAAATGAGCTAAAGAGCCTCTTGGCGCTTCAGTCATACCAATGCCAATGCCATCTTTTAAGGCCGTAGGAGTGTGTAAAACTCCTTTAACATCTAATTCATCTATACGTTTCTCAATAAAGTTACTCAAAACAACGATCTCGTATAATCGTGCGAAGGCTCTTAGAAAAACACTGCTCCCCTTCTGTTCATATGTATCCTTAATAAGATTCTGATTGTTCAGCACATGTTTCTTTTTAGAGCTCCTACCCAACATCAACATCCTAGATAAAGAACCTACTTCGTAGGCAGTCATTTGGGATAATACCTCCTCATTTAAACCCACTTTATTGTTATCTAGATAGTCGATAAAATCTGCAGGCTTGACATTCAGATATTTTGCTTTGGCAAGTATGCCACTCTGAAGTTTGACGGATTTGTGATGGTTAATCGGATCGATTCCAAGTTTGCTCTGTTCATTCCAAAAAGCTCCAAAACTTAAAAAAGGGTTCTTCCCTCCTCCAAGTCCATCTAAACCATACTCAAGACCCGTCCGTAAGAACAAACCTAAATCGCCTTCTTTGTGCTGATCAGACTCCTCAACCCAAGAGATCATTTGTTGCCACGAGTCAATTTCAAGCAGTTCCTCTATTGATCCATTTAGTAGGATTGGTTCAATCCATTTATACTTAAAGTCCTGAATGATCTCTCTCCACCTGTCAATATCGCTGGGATTAATCTCTGCGTTAACACCCCCAGGAACCACAAACTCGGCATGCGGCCATCGACCAGCCACAGCAGAATATAGCGATATGGGATAGGTTGCTCCAACAAGGCCTTGCCTAAACGAGGTTCCTTTAAACACCTGGAAGCGTTCCTGTGCCGCTTGATACAGCTCAAATGACTTAAAAGAAGGATGAGCGAGGTCAGGCGCAAATGAAGTGTAAAACCACTTTATAGAGTTTTGCACTATTTCAGCAGCATGTATAATGGACCTGAGTATATGAGCATTTGGCGGAACAACTGATCCGGATAGGTGCTCCAATGCCATCACTGCAGCTTGTTGATGAGCACCACCACAAAAACCATAAATTCTGGAAGTAATATCAATACTTGATAGAGCGGGCTGTCCTATTAATAAATTCTGATAGCCATGAAAGATGGACGACTCAAAGGTGGCATGTGTAATTGTTTTATTCCTATTTATATAGACATCTGCTAATAACTCCTTCTCTATCTGTGCTGTAACCATACTCCCCTACTCTGCTAACAAAACTTTATCAACCAATCGCTCATATTCCTCCCATCCTACTTGAGTGAAAAATGGTTTTATCTCTGACCAAATATTGTCACGATAATCCAAAAAATCAAATAGATCTTTCCCTTCGATAGAACTCTGCAACATCCAATTGTCTATTACACGTCTCAATCTTAGAGCTGATAGTTGTAATTCTTGTTCTCTGAAGCGCAGTGCTCCTCTGGCTTCATGGAGCGTAAGCAATATCTCGATTTGCTCTTCCTGCTTCTTGAAGTAATCTTGATAGGAGCTTCTTACTCCTTCAGACATCCGTACGAGCTCTAATTGATCGATATATATAAATCGAAATTCTTGTTGCAGTTCGAAGGTCTGCTGTATATAAACATTGAAATTTTCGAAAATGGGTGCAAGATGGAGATCTGCAAATACTAAGTCTCGCTTTGCCTTCCAGTTCTCATAGAGCTGATCGAACATCTCTACCTTGTGCTGAATATGATAGGCCATATTACCAACGCTCATACTGGCAGCATCTGCAATATGCTGAAGGCGCACATTGAAATAGCCACTTTCGTTGAATTTATCTAATGCCGCCTGTAATATCCTGTGTTTAGTATTTTTCGCCAATCCTATGAAAAATTTTCGTTCTGGTCGAATTGAGTAATCAAACTTTTTTAATCCAATCCCTCACATAAACTATCTCAAATTAGAATATATTTTCTAATTAAGTAGTATAAATTTCTACTAATCACAAGGGAACAAGAGAAGATTAAAATCCATTTTAACATATTCTCGGTAGATGTTGCCCAATCAAGGCACTCACTACTCTCCTTCCACCGATTCCACTTGTCATGACTACTTGCCCAGGATGCGAGTCTATTACCTCTCCGATTATTGATGCATTGTGGCAATGCTCAAAGGATTTGAGTTTTTCAATGTATTCGTCAGCAATGGAGGGGTCTATAATGGATAAAAAGACCCCTTCATTGGCAATATATAGGGGGTCAAGACCCAGAATATCACAAGCTACTTTTACTTGAGGGTCCACTGGGACACTTGGTTGATCAATCTCAATACCCAATGATGTGCTCTTAGCGATCTCAGTTAATACGGTAGCTACACCACCTCTTGTAGGATCTCTAAACAAATGAATATTCGTTTCAAAAGTATCCAACAGATTTTCGACGATATGATTAAGATTTCGAGTATCACTCAATATATCTGACTCAAACTCAAATCCACGTCTTACAGACATAATAGCCATGCCATGGGTCGCAATACTATCGCTCACTACAATCTTATCTCCTGCCTTTATGCGTTCTAAATCAATGAGGGCCTTAGGATGAACACGACCTATTCCCGAGGTATTAATAAATATTTTATCTCCTTTGCCACGCTCCACCACCTTAGTATCTCCTGTGACTACATGTACTCCAGCCTCCTCACATGCACACTTTATACCAATCAAGATGTCCCAGAGTTCTGTCATCTCAAATCCTTCTTCAATAATAAAACTCAATGAAAGATATTGGGGTATAGCGCCACACATCGCCAGATCATTGACGGTACCATTAACTGCCAATTCTCCAATATTCCCGCCTGGAAAGAAAATTGGTGAAATCACAAAGCTGTCCGTTGTAAAGGCCAGTTGACCATTAAACTGCACGGTGGCACCATCATGCCGCTTATCAAGAATATCATTCTTCAAGACGTCAAAAACACCAGAATCCAAGAGGCGATTAGTTAGCATGCCACCACTCCCATGTCCCAGAGTTATTATGTCAAAGTCAAGCTTCGGCATTGGGCACTGAAGCTTCATCTTTGCCTTTTTTTGCTTCTTAGTTGATAGATTCATTGAGCGAATTCTGTTGTTGTATTTGATAGCATATTACTTGACCAAATGAAATATTTTCGTCGTTAGGTGATAATTCTTGATGAAAATATAATTCAAATTTTCTGTCTAAATGATATTGGATTAAGTCAACCAACAAGGCATTTTGAAACACCCCTCCACTAAAGGCAAGCTTCTTGATATTGACATTAATCGCAACAGTCTCGATTAACTTCACTAATGAATAGTGAAACTTCGCTGCAATAAATTCTTTACTCCTGCCAAGATTCAAGTCCTGGACTACCTGCTGCATAAGGGATTTAGTAGGAATAGGGCAACTCATTCCTGCTGCGAAGTAGCTTGAAGAGAAATTCAACCCATTAGCGAGATAATATTGAGTAGCTAACTGTTCTAACTGTATGGCCGCCTGCCCTTCATAGGATTGAACATCATTCATCACAAGTAAAGAGGCGATGGCATCAAATATTCTTCCAACACTTGAAGTTTTTAAGGTTTGCTTGTTCTGGATTACTTTGGTGTAAGTTCTCCACTCTGAGTCACTAAATTTTTCTCTGAGCAGTGGTTCTGAGCCATCGACCTCCCTAGCAATGGCAAATGCAGAAATCCTAGGTTCTTTCGCCATCTTATCGCCTGCTATAACTTCAAAATATTCAAAGTGATTACATCGCTCAATCGAGTACTCTTGATAGCTAAAGAACTCCCCACCCCATATATGACCATCTTCTCCTAGTCCAGCACCGTCCCATATAATTCCTAATATTGACTCCCTTGTATGAATTAGGCCATGTTCTCCTAATATTGCCCCAAAGTGGGCTTTATGA
>CAZDHV010000190.1:0-6072 GCA_964505335.1 uncultured Saprospiraceae bacterium
CGTATCTATTCTGATGAACATCCTGGAGAAGGATTTACTTCTACCATCCCGAATCTGGAGGATGTCTATTTCTATCATCTCAATGACGGAGCTCCCGTCACTGCATAAACCATAGAGATATGCTCGGAAAGATCTATTCATTCGAATTGAATAGTTGGTTTAACAGGCCAGCAATATTTGTTTATGCGCTCTTAGTGATCGCATTCTCAGCCTTGATGACTGCTGCCTCGGCAGGAGCTTTTGACGGGAATACCGCCAGTGTAACCTCGTTGAAGTACATCAACTCACCCAATGGGATACTGGGATTAGTTATGGGCATTGCCGTGATCCTCTTTCTGCTGTTTCCCAACGTCGCTGGAGCAAGTATCTACAAGGACTACAAACATAATGTACATCAAGTGATGTACTCGTTTCCATTTAGCAAGAGAGATTACTTTTTTGGTAAGTATCTAAGTGCATTGACGATATGTCTCATACTCACATTATTTGTTGCGATGGGTATCATGGTCGGTATGAATGTGCCTGGCGTGAACGCTGATATGATCGGGCCACATCGATTGATGCCTTATCTACATACCTATGCCATCTATGTGATTCCCGGTACCATTTTATTTAGCGCACTCATCTTTGCAGTAGTGACGTTCAGTCGCAACATCGTAGCTGGATTTGTGGTGATGATTGCCTTCTATATACTGCAAGGCATAGTAGAGAGTGGCTTATCAGATCTTGATAATCAAAGCTTTGCTGCTATGGCGGATCCTTTTGGGATGACGGCTAGTCTATATTATACTAAGTATTGGACCATATCGGAAGAAAATAATTCTATGGTCCCGTTTACAGGATATGTGATTTGGAACCGAGTGTTATGGACGGCCATTGGAGCATTCATATTGATGCTGAGCTATCGTGCCTTTGAATTCCACACGGCACCTAAGTCATGGTCGTGGAAATTCTGGAAGAAACCTGAACTCAAAAGTGCTGCACATAAGAGTATACAGAATCTTACTCTCGATCTTCCGCCAGTTCAACGAAGCTTTGGGATAGGACAATTCTTCAGCAGCGTCTTAAACCTGTCTAAGATAGATTTGAAGTATATCCTCAAGGGAGGTCCCTTTTTAGTTATTAGCATCTTGGGCTTATTAATGTTAATCTTGATGCTGGCATTTGGTGCACAGATTTTGCAGACGACTACGTGGCCATCTACATCACGGGTACTCGGCACACCAGCAGCTACATTTAGGTTGTTCGTGACTTTGTTGACTATGGTTTATACGGGCCTCATCGTCAATCGTCGCACGGCCGATAACATCTATCAACTGGAGGATACTTCTAACACCAAGAGCCTGAGTTTTCTGACGTCTAAGTTTGTGAGTATTACTATCATGCAGGGAGTACTTTTACTACTTCCTATAATTGCTGGTATCATCTATCAGATATCGCAGGGCTATTACAACTTTGAGTTGGGTCTATACGCCTATGATTCTTGGATGGTCCGATGGTTGCAGTTTATGCCCTGGACCTTGTTCGCTCTATTCGTTTTTACGGTGATCCCTAACTTCTATTTAGGTTTAGTGGCCGTATTGGTCGTGGGTATAGGAACTACCTTTTTGGGTTTTGTCGGAGTAGAGCAGTCTATTTATAAGTTTAATGAGGGCCCTAATGCATCTTATTCTGATATTGATGGTTATGGATATCTCCAGACGAGATATTTCATCTATAGACTCTATTGGATCCTCGGAGGTCTCGTATTCGCTTGTTTAGCTTGGGTGTTCTGGCGCAGAGGAGTATCTAAGGGAGCGTTTGGTGCATTCAAGGGTGTCACTTGGTCCATGCCTAAGATAGTCAGCCTCGTGAGCTCTATCGCTCTGTTTGGCGGCTTGGGGTACTACATTTATTATAATAATAATGTCGCTCAGGATCGCTATTCGTCTAAGGAGCGTGAGCTACAGACCGTCGACTATGAGAAAGTCTATAAACGATATGCGAGTCTGGCGCAACCTAGGATAGTTGACGTTAATATCACGGCCGACTTGTATCCCGATGAGTATCGTATGGATGCCCAGGGCTACTACCTACTGGCGAATAAGTCAAGTGAGCTTATAGATACCTTATATCTGGATTATGCACCATTTATCAAGGAGCTTACGATGGATCGTGGTTCGGAGTTAGCTATAGTGGATTCTCTTAACAACATCAAGATTTATGCCCTGTCAGAAGCGCTCCTTCCAGGAGATACGATGCGATTAAATTTTGCACTCGATAACAATGACGATACGGCATTTAAGCGGTCTATAAATGTGCGAAAGAACGGGACATTCTTGAATAGTACGATGTTTCCTACTATAGGATACCAAGATGGTTTTGAGCTGACAACTAATAAGACTCGTAAGAAATATGACCTCTCAGAGAAGGAGCGTATGCCTGACGTCACAGATACGTCGGCTTATGCCAACACCTATCTCTCGAACTGTGCAGATTGGGTGAATTTTGAAATCAAATTAGGAACATCAGGGGATCAGATAGCAATAGCTCCTGGGGTGCTACAAAAAGAGTGGGAGGAAGACGGCCGCAACTACTTCCATTATAAGATGGAGCGACCGATGCTCAATTTTTTCAATATATCCTCAGCTAGGTATGAGGTGGCGAAAGATTCCTGGAATGATGTCGATCTAACGATATACTATCATAAAGGTCATGATTATAATTTGGATCGGATGTTCAGAGGGCTCAAAGATGGATTGGATTACTTCACGGAGAATTATAGCCCATATCAACACAGTTATGTCAGGATACTGGAGTTCCCAAGATCATCATTCGCCCAGTCCTTTGCAGGAACGATCCCGTTCTCAGAGAATGTAGGATTCATGGCTCAAGTAGACGATAGTGATGAAGGGGGAGCAGACTATGCCTATTCGATTACAGTTCATGAGCTGGCACATCAGTGGTGGGCTCATCAAGTCATCGGGGCCAACGTCAAGGGAGCCACAATGCTATCTGAGAGCTTGTCTGAATACTCCTCATTAAAGTTGCTTGAGCACCGATATGGAGTAGAGAAAAAACGAATCTTTCTAAAGGATGCTCTTGATAAGTACTTGCTCAGTCGTAGCCTCGAAGCATCTAAAGAGCTTCCGCTGGCGTTAAACGAGAATCAGCAGTATATCCACTATCAGAAGGGTTCTATTGTGTTTTATGCGCTGTCAGACCTGATCGGAGAGAAGAAGCTCAATAATGTACTTAGTGCCTATGTAGATAGTGTCGCTTTTCAAGAACCACCCTATACTAATGCACTCGAGTTAGTGGGTATGTTGAAGGAAGCTACACCAGATTCATTAGATTACTTTATCGATGATAATTTCACGGCCATCACACTCTATGATAATAGAATTGAGGATACTAAGTATACCACTAACGACGATGGGTCATATACTATTGATATTACCGCACACGTCCGCAAGTATCGTACAGATGAGCGAGGAAGGCAGGTGTTTGAAAATGAGGCTGGAGTATTAGATAGCTTAGTCATCGAAGGTAAGAAAAGACCATTGAAGTCATACCCGCTGACCGATTACATAGATGTGGGCATATTCGGCATAGAAGAAGTCGATGGTAAAGAAGAGGAGAAAGTCCTCTATCTCAAAAAGCATAGGATAACAGAGATCGAGAACAAATGGACCATTACGGTAGATACGGAGCCTAAAGAAGTCGGCATCGATCCTTATAACATCTTGATCGATAGGAATAGTGATGATAACAGAAGGGTAACTAAGGAGGAGTAAATCACCATACCATCTGAGGTATAATGATTTACTCCAGCTAAGTCTTATAGTTTATGCACCTGATTAATCGCAGGGCTATCAATTTGCTTTGTGCTTCCTCCGGCGTATTGGATAGTAGCAGACTGAACTGTTTTATCAGTGCCTAATCCGAATGTCAGTGTAGAGGTCTGATTAGCTGATAAGCCCTCACCAAGGACATAGGCGTCAGAAAGTAAACTCCCATCCGATAAGGTTATGGTTACCATGGCTCCAACATTCTTAGCATTTTCTTGAAATCTAAATCCGATGAAATCAGCATCACCACCCTTATTAATGAATGCCGCAGTAGTTCCATCGAGATTAGAATACAATAAGTCAGGATACCCATCCTGATTAAAGTCGCTGGTCACTGGTGATATCGCATAGTTTTTATATATAGGTCCGTATGAGAAGATTGATAGATATATCCGCTGCGTAATTGTCTGACGATTCAGTGAATTCTTCCTCTTTTAGTGCCTAAATGACATAATTATTCCTATTTTTTTAATGATCGTAAAACTAACTAACTATTATGGAATTCGTAGAGGTGTTAATTGCAGCGGTGGCGGCCTTCTTATTGGGCTTTGCGTGGTATACGGCCCTGTTTGGAAAGGCGTGGCAACGAGAGACTGGCATTACTGACGAGCAAGCACAATCCGGGATGGCAATCACTCATGGTGGAGCATTCTTAATGATGCTGCTGATAGCGTATGGCATTAATGTTATAGTGGGTCTACATGCTCTTGAAGACCAAACCCTTGAGCATGGTGCGTTTCATGGGATGTTGTCAGCAGCAGCCTTTGCCATACCTGCCATGGTAATCCATTATCTATATCAGAAGAAATCTATTAAGCTGATGCTGATAGATGGAGGTTATCTATTGTTGTTTTTCACGGTGATGGGAGGTATTTTGGGAGCTTTATCACTGTAGGAAGAAGTGGTTTTGAACCTCCTTCAATGGGGATCAAAGACAATGATTATCAAGCTTGGCAGATTAGGGCTTTACAATAGCTGGTTTTAGTGTGAGCTCTGTGGAGTATCTACATAGATTATTGTGTTAAGACTCTTCGTCCACGATATGAGTGTCCAACCATTCTTCTCCATCAATATGTAAGAAGAAATCCATCCATATATAGTACATGGTCGCCTGCTCAGCGACCTCTACTGAGTGTGTAGAGCCTAATGGGATATGAAGTAAGTCATACTCACCAAAAATTTGGCTAACACCATCCGCATGTACGGTACATTGATTATCAGACAACCCGAGAAAGAGCTGATCCAACATAGGATGTTTATGTGCGCCAACTGCGTCAGGACCAGTAGTTTGTACGGTGCCCATGGCGACCCTAGGGATTATTTTATTAGGAAGTATTGTTCGACTGATGGTGTTGGGACTTTTGATGGGTTCGGTATACGCTTGGCAATCATCAAATCTCGCATGATACACTTGTTGCGTATGCTCTGCCGGAAAACTTCTCATATCTGATTGGTCATCATCGGATAGATGGCACAGTATTTTTACATAGAGCAGGGGATCACTGGAGCTGTTTTCGATGGTTAGCTTTTGTTCGGAGTTCGGTAATAATATGGTTTCTGGAGAGATAGGATATTCAGACCTATTGATGAGCGCCGCTCCATCACCCGATAAGAATAGATATATAGCCTTACTGTCCTCCCTGATCTCATCGGTGACGACATTGCCAGATGCTAGGGTGATGGACTCAATCTGGATGCCTTTGATCTCATCATCCATGATGGATCGAGTAACTACGCCACTACTTTGATCTGGAGACGTACCCAGATGTACAACAGGGATGTTTTGTTGAATCATATTATGACGGTATATGCCTGATTAACACGATCAGATAATCACACAAAGATACCACCCTGAATAGAATGATAACCTTGCCAATATATGACCTTCAATACCTTAAGTTACGATCTGGCTCAGCCTGTTATAGTAAAGTCTCGGCGGGCACGACAGGTAGATCAAAAGCTTTCCCTACGCCTTCGTATACGATCTGGCCATCTATTACATTCAGCCCTTTGCGTAGCGACTCATCATCACTGCAGGCTTGCTTCCATCCTTTGTTGGCAAGACTTAGCGCCTGCCTCAGTGTCGCATTGGTGAGTGCATAGGTCGATGTATATGGGACGGCACCTGGCATATTAGCCACACAATAGTGTACAATATCGTCGATGATGAATGTCGGCTCTTCGTGTGTTGTCGGTTTGCAGGTTTCGATGCATCCGCCTTGATCGACGGCAACATCGATTA
>CAZDHV010000191.1:0-6058 GCA_964505335.1 uncultured Saprospiraceae bacterium
ATCTTTCAAGGTTGGGATCTCTTAATGACACCTTGACGAAGGATATGAGATCATCCCTTTCTTCTTCAGTCAAACTTAATGCTTTGAATTTGCTCGATAGCATATCTGTAGGCACTCGATCATTTTCTGAGATCGCTGCAATCTTATAATCTATTACCTCTTCTATAGAACTCTTACTACTTCCGTGAAAGTAATGAGGGTCATCCACAGCATTGTAAACGGTAGGAACTCTGAATTTGAAATAGTCTTCTTCAGTCATTGTAAATCCACCTCTCCCAAAGTTTCTCCTGTCAGAAGCATCTGTATCAAAAGAAGGTCTTTCGTAGAGATCCTTTACTCCTAATCTATGAAATTCTCCTGAACCGAGATTCTGTTCATAATGACAATTAGAGCAGTTGGCTTTGCCAAAAAATAACTCTGCACCACGCTTTTCATTCAGAGACATGGCCTCTGAATTTCCTCGGAGCCATTCTTGAAATGGAGACTGATTAGTCATAACAGTTCTCAAGTAGGCTGACAATGCTAGCGCCGTAGCAAAATTAGAATAGCGCTGTTCTTCACTTAATTCAGGAAAGGCATTGTTATACATTTCGGTATAGCCATATTCATCTAAAAACTCCTTTGTCGTAACCATACGATGTACTTCGAGTCCGTCAAAATTTTGTGTCTCAAGAGCTTTAAATCCAAGTGAGTTTCTTTCTATGGCCTCTGACTGATGCCATAAATTTTCAGTGTCAACATTTGCTCCTTCACTTCCAAATTGTCCATTCCAACTTGTATTCGTAACAAATGCTACATTGACAAGACTAAGCGGCCTTGCACTTTGAACATCCATTTCGTCCTCTTGATAATTACTATCTCTGACTCTATTCTCACCAGCTACACCGAATCCTAACCCACCATCTGCTACTCCTTGAAAGGTGCCAGGTCGAAATCCTTTTGAAGGCACATGACAAGTGCTACATGAGAATGTACCAATCCCAGAGGTGTATATCGCATCTGTCGCTAAGCCTGTTTCATAAAATAACATGTTCCCTAATGCTACCTTTTCTGGTGTCAATGGATTTTGAGGATCCTGCGGAATATTTAGCAAATCATCTGACGAAGGAAGTATATAATAATCAGCAGAACGAGTAGGTGACTCTCGCTGAATCTGATTTTTAAGAGAAACATCTAATATCGAATGTTCCGAAATAGAGTCTCTGGTACAACTACTGATAAAGAAAATTACAATACAATACAATCCCAGCCTATAGCAATCAATCAACACTTTGATACTCACAATCTTATAGTTTAAAAAAAATATTCAAGTATGGTTAGAACTGTTTATAGGAGTTTGTCTTTCTTTGACAAAATATTTGAAGAATTGGACTATATTCACAAATCAAATATTGTTCAAAATTAAACGATTTATTAGATCTAATTGTATTCCACAAGACAAAATATTAGCATGAAACCAACACTTTTAGTACTTGCAGCCGGAATGGGCAGTAGATACGGGGGGTTGAAGCAAATGGATGCTTTCGGCCCGAGCGGAGAAACGATCTTAGATTACTCTATTTATGATGCGATCAGAGAAGGATTTGGAAAGGTAGTATTCGTAATTAGGGAGAGTTTTAGTGAAGAATTTAAGACCTTCTTCGCGAACAAATTTGATGATAAAATCGAAGTTGATTACGTTTTTCAGAGTCTTGATAATGTTCCTAATCAATATGAATATCATCCGGATAGAACAAAGCCTTGGGGGACTGCTCATGCTGTATGGGTTGCTAAAGATGTAGTTGATGGACCATTTGCAGTGATCAATGCAGATGACTTTTATGGTCGCGATTCATATCGAATACTCTATGAATATTTTAACGATTCTAATGTTTCCAGTAATTATGCTTTGGTGGGCTATCAATTGGAAAAGACCTTATCCGATCATGGCACAGTCAACCGTGGAGTATGTGCTACACATGATGACAATACACTTGACAATATTGTCGAGACTCTCAAGATTGGATATGATGAGGAGCGTAAGATCTATTACAATAATGAGGATGGGCAAAAGTCATATCTTTCTGGAGATACTCCGGTATCCATGAATATGTGGGCATTCTTACCTGACTATTTTGATCATTGTGGATTGATGTTCAAGGATTTTTTAGAACATCGAGGTCAAGAACTGAAATCTGAGTTTTTCATTCCGCTGCTCGTAGATAATTTGATCAAGGTTGGCACTAAGCAAATAGATGTCCTTGATTGTACAGAAGAATGGTTTGGTGTCACATATCAAGAGGATAAGCCATTTGTTATGGAACGCTTAAGCAAATTGATTGAGCGCGGAGAATATCCCGAGCGACTTTGGTCTGTGGCCACATGACATGCACAAAAAAAAGAAGCTTACATACTGTAAGCTTCCTAACCGAAAAGTATGAAAAAACTATCTAACTATCTTTGAAACAGATTTTAGACTGTTTCTGTTGGGTTGCAGAATAGAGTTAACAGAAATTTAATATTTAATAATATAGTAATTCCTATTGATAATCGGAAGAATACGAGCTTTTTTAAACTATTACGATGAAGATTGGACCTGTAGATTTTGATGAGTTCCCTCTCTTCTTGGCACCTATGGAAGATGTCAGTGATCCTCCATTTAGAGCCTTGTGTAAAGCACAAGGATGTGATATGATGTATACTGAGTTTATTTCAGTAGAGGGCTTAATCAGGGACGCTACTAAGAGTGTTCAGAAATTAGATATATATGAGGAAGAGAGGCCTATAGGGATACAGATCTTTGGGGCGAAGATAGATTCTATGAAGAGAGCGGCTGAAATAGTCGAAGAGGCTCAACCTGAAGTTCTTGATATAAACTACGGCTGCCCAGTCAAAAAGGTAGTTTGTAGAATGGCAGGAGCCGGAATCTTGCAGGATATCCCAAGAATGGTCAAACTCACGGAAGAAATTGTAAAGTCTACGAATTTGCCGGTGACGGTAAAAACACGCTTAGGCTGGGATCAAAACTCAATACAAATAGTGGAAGTAGCTGAACGTCTCCAGGATGTAGGGATTCATGCCATTGCAATACACGGAAGAACCAGGAAGCAGATGTATAAAGGCGAGGCTGACTGGACTCATATAGCAGAGGTTAAGAATAATCCTCGCTTACATATACCTGTTATCGGAAATGGGGATATCGACAGTCCAGAAAAAGCTGTCGACTATAAAAATCGATATGGCGTTGATGGATTAATGATTGGACGAGCAAGTATCGGTAATCCATGGATATTTAACCAAATAAAACACTTTGTGCGCACCGGGGAACATTTACCTAAGCCTGACTTCAGTGAAAAAATCGCTGCCGCTAGAAAGCACTTAAGTGACAGTATCGAGTGGAAAGGAACGAGACTTGGTGTACTAGAGATGCGTCGTCATTACAGCAATTACTTTAGAGGCTTACGCCTGATCAAAACTTTCAGAAGTAGATTAGTTACCACAGATGAGCCGGAGCATATTTTTGATATACTTTCTGAAATGGAAGACTTTTACGCAAACGACACTTATTTAGTCGAAGCATAAAACGGTATTGTGATTATTGGGCTACCTACACACCACAAATCTCTTATAAATGAGATCTCTCAGATCGTAGTTGAACACAACTTTGAGGCTTATGTAATTGGTGGTTATGTAAGAGATATCATTCTAAACAGATCAGGCAAGGTCAAGGATATTGACATCGTCTGTGTGGGAGATGGTATAGCGTTGGCTCGCAAAGTAGCTCAAGAATTAGATCTCAAACCACCACAGGTATTCAAAAGATTCGGGACAGCAATGTTGCGTTATAAGGATACTGAGATAGAGTTTGTCGGTGCTCGCAAGGAGTCGTACACTCGTGATTCACGAAAACCTGAGGTTACTCCCGGCACACTGATCGATGATCAGAATCGGAGGGATTTCACGATTAATGCATTAGCGATATCGCTTAATCAAATTGAAGAACTGAAGGTTATAGATCCTTTTGGTGGTATAGCGGACCTGCTGGAGCATAAGATTCTCAAAACACCACTTGATCCGGATCGGACATTTTCGGATGATCCGCTGCGTATGATGAGAGCCATTAGGTTTGCCAGCCAATTGGATTTTAGAATTAATCCTGAGACTTTTGAGGGAATAAAGCGCAATGCCCATCGCATCTCTATAGTGTCTCAAGAACGAATCACGGTTGAGTTGAATAAGATTGTCTTAAGCCCTAAGCCTTCGGTTGGATTTGCGCTCTTGGATGAGTGCGGGCTAATCGATCTTGTATTCCCAACTATGGCGAATCTCCGAGGTGTTGACTATGTCGATGGACGAGGCCATAAAGACAACTACTATCACACCATACAAGTATTGGACAATGTGGCAGTGAAGACAGAAGATCTGTGGCTGAGATGGGCTGCTATTATGCATGATATAGGGAAACCTCGTACGAAGCGCTTCAACAATAAGACCGGTTGGACATTCCATGGTCATGATGCTGTCGGGGCCAATATGACCCCTAAGATTTTTAAGAGACTCAAACTGCCTCTTGATCAGAAGATGAAGTATGTCCAGAAGCTGGTCAGACTGCACCTGAGACCTATATCCTTGACTAAGGATAATATAACGGACTCTGCGATAAGAAGACTACTGTTTGATGCGGGTGAAGACATCGAAGACTTGATGCTCTTGTGTGCCGCTGATATTACTACTAAGAATCCTAAGAAACAGGAGCGTTACCTCGCTAATTATAAGATCGTGCAAGCTAAGATGGCCGAGATAGAGGAGAAGGATCAGCTCCGCAACTGGCAACCACCGATATCAGGCGAGGATATTATGGAAACGTTTGGGATTCCTCCATGTCGAGACGTAGGAACAATCAAGACAGCTATTAGAGAAGCTATCTTAGATGGTATAATTCCTAATGATATCGAATCTGCTCGCCAGTATATGATCGCCCAAGGGGCCGAACTGGGTTATCAACCCAAGAATATTACTAGCTAAGCGTCGAATAGATTGCTGTAATCTGAGTCGCCAGAGATCTCTTCTTTTTCAGCCTCATATTCATTGAGATCGAGCGTCTCTCCATCATAAGCTTCTTCACCGCCTAATAATAGGATAGAACTCTTCTTTTCATATTCTTCCAACATCTTGAGTCCTTGCTCCTCAAAGATTCCATTTTGTAAATCTACAGAATCCATGAAGTTCGCAGAGAGCTCCATGAACTGCTCCATTTCTCCAACTTTGTTAGCTACATCGTCAGCGATGACCTCCATGGCTTGGTCAAACATGGCGCGCTTATCCGAGTCACCAGAAATAATGTTCATAGCTGATTTCATAGCGGAGTGCGACATCCTGATCGCTTTGCGCTCTTGCTCTTTTACCTTAACCTGATCCTTAGTGTCTTCGAGGAGAATCTCAGAATTAGAATACATCTTAGTGAGTACCTTATAGAGGATACTCATTTTATTATGGAGTTTCTCGTACTTGCCATTACTCTCCTTAAGCCGAGCAGCTTTACGGGAGGATAGCATCAACTGCTGCTTATTACCCATCTCCCTAGCCTTTTTGGCTATCATCAGATTTTGTTTGATTTCTTTGGAATTATCCATCATCATTGTCTTCAGCTTGCGCATCTGGCCTCTTAAGTTGCCGATCTGTTTACCCATCTTTTTGAGATTGTCAGAGAGGTCGTCAACATAGTTTTTGAGAATGCCAATTGGGTCTATTGTGACAAAAATGCTTGTAATCTTACGCATGACACTCTTATACATGTAGCCTACTAATGCTCTCATTTTAGGGTCGAGAGCCATATACACTATTGCTCCTAAAGCAAGTATAGTGACCACAAGGCCAAATAGTGATGATGCAAAAGCTAATATTGTCCCTAATCCTGTGAAGACCAACCATGCCATGAGGCCCACTGCACCAACTAAAAATACTGTACCTGTAACGCCCTCAGGTCTCTTCCAAAATGATTTTGGTTTAGTGCTCATTGTGTCGACTCCAGTAAAATCTGCCATAAATTCCGTATTCTAAGTGATGTGTTTATTTAGCA
>CAZDHV010000192.1:0-1832 GCA_964505335.1 uncultured Saprospiraceae bacterium
CAAGGTGTACAGATGGGAACACGTATGGTGTCAAGTGCCGAGTCACCAGTACACGACAACTGGAAAAACGCTATAGTAGACGCCAATGATCAATCGACAGTCCTGCTCAATCAATTTGGTAGTCCGGCTCTACGGGCACTACGCACAGAGAAAACTACCGCACTGGAACAGGAACGAAACTTCAATCCGATGCCAGAGTTTGCAACGGTTACAGATCTGTATTTCGGTGGCGACATGAATGCAAGCATAGCATTGACTGGTCAGGTTGCAGGCCGCATAGAATCTGTGATGCCTGTATCCGATATCATTAATGATACGATGCATGAATATTGGGAGGTTGTCAACGGACTGCAATCGAAGTAACCGTCCTTATCTTTCCAATTATTAATGCAGTACAAGATTCTGCACACCGCTTATATGTGCTTGATTGCCAGAAGGTTTGTCATAATTGCTATACTCCTAGTTGTGAATACGACATCAGTCTACGCACAAATGTTCAGCAACCCCGACAACTTGGGTCTACCATAACGGACCATATATGCTCCGCTTGACTTATGATAGCGGCATCGAGTCTCGCAATATCGTCATCCAGCATTAGTCACAAAAAAAGGGCTGCAATCGCAGCCCTACATTATGAGGTTAGAATTAGCTGAGTCTATAAAAAACTCACCTTTCCTGATTTTACATCATACATAGCACCGACTATATCAATCTCGCCAGCGTCATACATCGCCTTAAGCACAGGGCTATCCGACTTCGTGCGCTCTATGGTCATCTTCACATTGGCTGTAGACACACGATTGACAAAATCCAGATTCTTAGACGAGCGCTCCTCGCCATCTGCCGTAGTAGTGTTCACCACTGCGGGCATGATCTTGTCAAGCATCTGCGTCAAGTTACCCAGCTGGGCATGATCACATGCACCTTTAACTGCACCACATGAGGTATGCCCCATGATTACGATCACCTTAGAGCCCGCGAGCTTACAAGCAAACTCCAAGCTTCCAAGGATATCAGGATTTACAAAGTTACCTGCAATACGCGCATTGAAAATGTCTCCGATACCCTGATCAAATATGATCTCAGTTGGGATCCGCGAGTCTATACAACTGACTACACTTGCGAAAGGATATTGACCTGTACTGGTATCACCTACTTGCGAATGAAGATCACGATTCGCAGGAGTCTTATCCATAAATCTCTTATTTCCAGCCTTAAGTAAGTCAACCGCAGTTGCTGGAGAAATCGAAGCCTGAGAGGCTTTTGATTGAGTCATTCCGACTAAAAGTTCCATTCTATAATTTGTTTTATGATTCTTGTTTATTAAAAAATCTCTACGCCACTTCAAGGAAGGTTTCCAACATTTTAGTTGGGGACACCTTCATTCCTTTGTTAGTAGGATCTATTACTTTTAGCTGGATATCAGCCGTCTTGGCATGTACTGCAAACTCTGCAATAATCTCCAGTACATCTGGATCGATATGCACAGATTTAGATGCATCTATAACTACTTTGGAACCATCTGGAATCGTAGCAAGGGCCCGCTGAATGTTCGCTTTATTCAAGAAGCTCACTTCCTCCGATAATGCCAATCTGATCTCACTATCCGGACTCGGATGATCCTCCTGTTCAAAATGGAATGGCACCTTATAGTTGTTGTACAACAAATACACGATAGCCACTGCCAATCCGATACCGATACCTATCAACAAGTCTGTAAATACGATACCTAAAATCGTCGCCATAAATGGTACAAAAGAACTCCATCCTAAGTTAAACATCTTCTTAAACTTAGACGGTCGAGCCAACTTATATCCTACCAAGAATAGGAT
>CAZDHV010000192.1:1932-6052 GCA_964505335.1 uncultured Saprospiraceae bacterium
AAATCTGGAAAAGTAAATAGGCCTACAAATTCTGAAAAACTCTCCGCAACTGGGATCGATACGATCTGCTCCATATTGAGCGCATAGGAAGTATTTCTGAAGGCTATGTTCAGAATGATTCCTAAAGCTACCACAACCAAAGGGCCTTGAACCAGTTGGAAGATCTTGATGCGCTTCATGAAACCTTGCTCCCATAAGATCAAAATTCCCAGAGATAGGGCGGTTATTATGATTGCCCCTGGACTGACATTGTCCAGCATATGACCAAGCTCAGAAAAAGTATTATGTCCGTCAGGGTTATTAAATGCTAAACTGCCTTCATAATCTTTATCATATCCGAATGCATGAGGTATCTGTTTCAAGAAAATAATAATTCCGATACCCGATAACATCCCGTTGATCACTGAAGAAGGGAAGTAATATCCGATAATGCCCGCTTGCAAAAAACCCAGGATAAGCTGAAATACGCCACCGATTACTACAGCGACTAAGAATATTTCAAAGGCTCCTAATTGATCAATAGCAGTCAATACAATTACGGCCAAACCCGCGGCTGGACCACTTACTCCCAATGGCGACCCACTTAGAGCACCGACTATAATTCCGCCCACTATACCGGCAATAATGCCTGAAAACAATGGTGCTCCTGATGCCAGCGCAATACCCAAACAAAGCGGTACCGCAACTAAAAAAACAATGATACTGGCAGGAAAATCTTTCTTTAAACTACCAAATGGATTAGAGGATAATTTATTATCCATCGATAAAATATTTTAATGTGTAATAAATAAGACTGGTTGATTGGAATAGAAAATACTGTTGAATCAGTATTCTGGAGGGGGGTCATTTAGTTCGAAAAAATCATTTTCCGATAATCTAAAGGAGTCCATATTAGAAAGACTGCTGAAGTCAGTGCTTGCAAGGTCTGCCAAACTGGGTTCTGGGTAATTACACCGTCTTTTGTTTTCTTCTTTTTCGGAGTCTTTTTCCTTTTCAGACTCTTTTTCGGCTTCATTGAACTCAATACTAATATCAGCTACAAAATCTATATAGATCGGCAGGGTCATCTCAAATAAGAAGAAAGCAACCAATATGTAGAGCCAATATCCCTTCATTAATTAATATCTCAAGTAGTCTTGGATAGTAAAGTACTAAGAACATCACCATTGGCATATTTGTTCTGTTAGAAACACTAAATAATTAATATTAATTAGCGTTGTCAAGAAGGTGACATTCCTACATTGTTACGCCCAAAGCGCCTATTCTACTTGCTTTACCCCTCGTGTATGACCTTCGACATCAAGGTCTAACTGACGTAGGAGGAAGCTCGCATTAAATGTATTACAGATCCCCTCTTTCAGCCTATAGTCAAAGTCGAGTTCGCCATCCCGTAGCGCTATATCGAAGAAGAAGTTTTGGATGTGATCGGGCTCAGACGATTCAAGCTCGGCTAATTGGATGTCATGTGTAGCGATCATCGCATGGGTGCGATGCTCAAGGAGTTTCTTTGTGATGGCTATAGATCCCGTAAGTTTGTCGACTGAATTCGTCCCTCGTAGCATCTCATCGATTAGTACGAGACTTTCTCCTTCTTGCTTGACATGATCCAAGATCATCGCTACCCTATTCAGTTCTGCTTTAAATGTGCTCGTACTTTCCTCAAGATCATCCTTAATCCTCATATAGGTGAGCAACTCAACAGGGCTAATGCTTAGTGCCGCTCCAGTAATCCGAGTACCCGCATAGGCCAATAATAGGTTACATCCTACAGTTCGTAGAAAGGTGCTCTTCCCTGCCATGTTGGATCCTGTGATTATGGTGATGTGGTCAACATCATCTATGGTGATACTATTCGCAATGCTATGCTTGTGGACCAGTAATGGATGATGCAAATCTTGAGCTTCGATCTTGAATCTGCCAGGATCTTCTACCACGCCATAGGCAAACTGTTTGTGGTGATGGGCCCATGTGGCCAAACTCATCAGCGCTTCAACCCGCCCAATCAACTGAAAGATCTCATCAATCGACTCACTATGATCGTTCTTCCATTTAGCCAACATCTTCAACACACGAAGATCCCAGAGTAGGACAATATTTAAGATTACTCCCACAAACATATTAAGTCGATAGTCCAAAAAGTCGATGATGCGCTTCAGCCTAGACAGGGAAGCCACAGTTCGGGATTGCTCTGCTGACCTTAGCGGTTCCAACAATTCGTTGATATAGCTTGATTGATAGTCTCGCTTCAATATATGCTGCAGGGCTTCATCAATCGGTCCAAGAGATCGCAATGCTGCAGAGATATTACCTTGAATACTATTCACTCGCTTGGCATAGTACATCCCTGCCAACAAGTTAAAACCAGCCAACCATAGCGCCAGTCGCTGCACCCAATCGGGAAAGAAAAAATATCCTACCCCAAGCCCCACCCATATAAAAGGTAATAGTAGAGTCCCAAATGCCGGTATTGGACTCTTCAAAAAGTTTAGATCCTGTGACAGCAATGCATTGATATCCTGTGTAGGATCCGTAGTAACGTCATCTTCTGTCCCATAAAGCCTGAATGCTAATTCTTGACACCAGTCAGGGTCACCCTCCAATTCCTTAACTGCTTCTTGACGCTGAGCTATAATGTCGGTTGAGTCAAGCTGCATCAACCACTGAGCAAGCAGTTGCCCTCCGTGAAAGGTCTTGGTACGGTTGATCTGATGATACATCGAGCGATCACCAAGCACATCGAGGTCATGGACATATGGATGACGCTTGACTTCATATCGGGCACCATCGTGATAGCTATTGACTCCCTCCTCTAGGATAGATAGCTCGTTTTGATTGATATCTCTCAGTATTTGCGCCTTCTTCTGTAAGCGATCACTACGCAGATGACGCACTACGACAAATAGGAAGAATATGATCGCAGCGACTATCCATGCAACGACTATATATAGGGTTGAGTCCTTGAGAAAATAGATACCGACAATCATCGCCAGCAATACCCCCAAGCGCATAAAGCTCAACCGTATCGATGCAGATCGATAATCGTCTGCTAAGGAGGAATACTTCTGGATACGCTTCTTGTAATATTCCAGCTCAGTCTGATAAGTAGGTATTGACATAGGTACTGCAAGATATAGCGATGGCTTAATATCTTATAGTTCCAAGAGAAAAGCTTGAATACTGACCGCATAAATGACAGGTGAATCAAGCATCAATACTGACAATTAAAAGCAGTTTGTAAGTATTTCATCAACACCTATAAAAATGTAGTAGCTTACTGAAGATTGATCAAGTTGGATCAATTGATCGGATCTGTACTAGTTCTCATCCATTATAAAAAGATGATAATACAAATGAAAGGGAATCTTAAACTGAGAGAAATCAGAAAATCAGATTGCCAAAAGATAAATGAGTCCTTTCAAAAACAAGGATGGGACAAACCAATTTCACAATACGAACAATACTTGCAGTTCCAAGAAAAGGGCGAAAGGGATGTTATAGTTGCAGAATTAAATCAAGAATTTGTGGGTTATCTTACGATAAAGTGGAAATCTGATTATGAGCCTTTTCGGATAGAGAACATCCCAGAAATTGTTGATTTTAACGTGTTGAAAAAATATCAAAGACTTGGAATCGGAACATTTCTAATGGATGAAGCAGAAAATAGGATAAAAAAATATTCAAATATGGCGGGAATTGGTTTCGGAGTTTATAAGGATTATGGTGCTGCACAAATTCTTTATATTAACAGAGGTTACAAACCTGATGGAAATGGATTAGTTAGAAATTCAGTTCCTTTGAAATTTGGTGAAGTAATAACTATCGATGATAGTATAGTATTTTTCCTGACGAAGAAATTATAAAATAGAAAACGGATTAGCATATTTGATATGAGATCAGTTGGTCATGTTTCGTCATTCCTATAAGGCTATTCACTCTGGCTTAAGAGCAATTTATCTGGCCCTCTAAAACAGGCCACAAAGATGTCTGGCTTACTGTCTCCATTGAAATCGGCAATTTCAATGTCAACAATGGTTACTGTCATTGGAGTGATAAAGGTCAATGTATTTTCTTTAAAATTCCCTGTACCATCATTTATGCCAATAGTCAAGCCGTCCAATTT
>CAZDHV010000193.1:0-6049 GCA_964505335.1 uncultured Saprospiraceae bacterium
ATGATCAAAGTCTGTGGCATAGTACTCAAGTCTAGCGAGATGATATCTGTCGTCCTCGAAGGCACTACTGACGATTATCGAATCATCCCTTCACCTTTTGATAAGTACAAACTGGAAGAGTCTAAGAATCAAGAGTCTGTCAAAAAATTCAAATCGGCCATTCACGAATTCTTCGACTACGAGGACTTTCATGCAATCGGTATCAAGGAGCGTATCGCCAAAGGGCGCTTTGCTGGCGGAGCGATGACCTTCAAGATGGAAGGGCTCATCCAGACTACGGACTATCCAGTGCAGATCATTCATGGTAATCGGATCAAGGCTAAGACCAAGGATAAAATCATCCCCATCAACGAAGTCAAAAAATATCAAGAGGATGCGCTGCTAACAGCTTTCTATCTCTTGCATGAAGCTCAATAATTCATTATACTATAGTTATGGACTGAAGTGCTATCTTACCTTAAAATAGTCTTACATGAAAGCCATCTATATCACCAAATACGGCAATAGCGACAAAGCATTTGAGATCCGAGAGATGGACATCCCATCGCCAGGACCACGGGAAGTGTGCATCAAAGTGGTCTCCTCAGGACTCAATTTTGCCGATGTGGTGGCTCGTCGAGGACTATATGATGACGCACCACCCAATCCCGCCATCATCGGTTATGATGTGGCTGGTTATGTTCATGCCCTTGGCAGTGATGTGGTTGACTTCAGTATTGGCCAAAAGGTGGTTGCGCTAACCCGCTTTGGTGGATATGCAGAATATGCAGTCTCCATGGTCGAAGGAGTAGCTGCCCTACCCGATGATTATGACTTCCATAAGGCCACTGCTCTTGCGACGCAGGCCTGCACGGCCTACTTCTGTGCAGAGGAATGTGTCTCACTCCATGAAGGAGATAAAGTGCTCGTTCAGGCGGCCGCTGGTGGCGTTGGGAGTATCCTTGTACAGATCGCAAAACACAAAGGCTGTTATGTCTATGGCACTGCCTCAAGTAAAAAGCAAGATTTCCTCAAGCAAAATGGTGTGGACACGCCGATTGACTATACTCAACAGAGCTTTAAGGATATTATCAAAGGCGATCACCCCGATGGTATTGATGTAGTCTTTGATAGCATTGGCGGTAAGAGCTTCAACCATGGGATGAAGATCCTCGGTCCATGCGGCCGAATGGTCAGCTATGGTGCCGCCTCACAGATCAATGGAAATAAGACTAACAAGCTTAAGGCAGCAGGTGTAGTCTTCGGCTTTGGTATATTTAGTCCAATAGCTCTCTTACTCCAATCTAAAGCCATTATCACCGTTAACATGCTGCGTGTTGCAGATCATAAGCCCAAGGTATTTCAGCATGTGATGAGAGAAACAGTTAAACTGGCTGATCAAGGCGTTATCCTACCTAAACTGAGCAAGGTCTTCAGTGCAGACGATGTCGCCCATGCGCATGATTATCTCGAGAGTAGACAGTCCATCGGCAAAGTTGCCTTGAGTTGGGAGTGAGCTCCTTGTCAGCATAATTAAACTGAACAAATGGACACCTATCAATACAGATACCAGTCCCAGCATAAAGCATGTTAACCAAGTTTGATAACCTTCTAAATTTTAGCACTTCATTAAGAAGTCACATATCATGGATAATAACAGACTTAGTCTAAGTCAGATAGAAATAGGAAAACCCTTGCCTAACTGGTCAATAGAGACAATTATGGGCAATGAGATACCAGACATTGCACAGTACCACGGCAAACCACTATTGATACTTTTCTTTAACTTAGGTTGCCCTGGGTGTCTTGGCAGAGCGATTCCCTATGCTAATAGAATTGTTTATGAAAATGGTGGTGCGTTAAATGTAATGGGTATCCACACCAATTTTGAAGGGATTGACTTTCCAACAGACCGTTTTAAACAGGCAAGAGAGGAATTCTATATCCGTTTTCCGTTTTTTAGAGATAAGAATTACGACACTACTTTCTTAAATTATGGTGCTGGCGGCACCCCACACTGGATTCTTGTGGACAAGGAAGGCGATGTAGCGTATTCAATATTTGGATCTGACCCAAACAATGCTTTGCTTCGACTGGACTTAAAATTGAGTGAATTACACTACAATGATTAATAATTAGTTCAACCGTAATAGAGAATTCATATGACCATGCTCAGATGGATAGACGTATTAAGACGTGCCAACAATGGCAATCTGGAACCAGATCAGAGAGTAGAGAAAACATTGACAGAATGGAAAAAAATCCTCTCTCCCGAAGAATTTCGAATTACAAGACAGAAAGGAACAGAGCGAGCATATAGTTCTGATATGTGTGACCTATTAGAAGTGGGGAAATATGCTTGCGTTTGCTGTGACACCCTACTGTTTGATAGCGAAGAAAAATTCCAAAGTCGCACGGGCTGGCCCTCTTTCACCCAACCTATAAAGGACAATTTAATTGCATATCACAAAGATAAAGGCTTCGGTATGTATCGCATAGGAACTGTCTGTAGTACTTGTGACGCCCATCTAGGGCATGTGTTTCAAGATGGGCCTCTACCAAGTGGATTGCGGTATTGTATTAATGCACTATCATTAAGGAAAAGAGAAGCGATATGATGGGTTGCACTACTGGATGATGGGGCAAAATTCATATCCTTTTTGAGAGAGGAGAGCTGCAGTTCTAATTTCAAGAGAGCTGGTTTAGAATCATTCATGGCGTAGACTCCGACCAATCTGGGATACTGACATTACATTTGGGCTGACATTATGCCATTAAACTATCGCTCAGGAGTTATTGCCACCATCCTCGCTGCCATCATATGGAGCACTGGAGGCTTGTTTATTAAGCTGCTACCGCAGTCTGCTTATGCGATCCTGTTTTATCGTAGCATCTATGCGGCAATACTGTTCTTAGTAGTATTCAGGACGAAGGTCTTTCAGATCAATCGGCTTACGCTCGTGGCGAGCTTCTTTTATACGGTGTTGCTGATTTCGTTTGTGCTTGCCACTAAGCTGACTACTGCTGCTAATGCGATCTTCTTGCAGTATACCGCCCCTGCCATGGTTCTTCTATTGGAGCCGCTGTTCTTTAAGATTAAGCTGTTGAGGATTAATGTGATGACGGTGGTGATTTCGATTATCGGCATGTGTCTATTTTTCGTAGATCAGTTTACGGGAGAATTCAACTGGGGTGTGGTGTCTGCGGTCATCTCGGGATTTGCACTGGCAGGCTTAGTGATTAGTCAGCGACTCAACTACAAGGCTTCTCCTGAGTCGGCCATCTTCGTGGGTAATATCTGGGTGGTGTTGATCATGTTACTGATTGCACAACCAGACCTGTCTGCCACTGGCACAGAGCATAGTATGTTGTTGTTCCTTGGCTTCATACAGATTGGTGTCGGATACATCTTGTTCACCTATGGCCAGAAGATTCTGAGCGCTTTGGAGAGCTCCCTTATTGCGCTACTTGAGCCGATTCTCAATCCGATATGGGTGGTGATAGGCTATGGAGAGTATCCTTCGACCTATGCCATTATTGGTGGTGCAATCATCATTGCCGCTCTCCTATTCAGAATGACGAATGTAGACTCTGAGTCCACGATCACTAGGGCTTAAGTCAAAAAAAGCCTCAAGGTAGCGTCAGAAAAATCAGGATTGTCAGCTATTTTTCATTATTGCAGAAAGCTAAATTTCTACTTAGGGTTAAGTATATCGATGAGGGTCTATAATTATATGAAGACCCTCCCCACCAAGCTGTTATCGTTACTGACTCTATGTTTTATGGGTCTGAGCTTCAATGTACAAGCTCAAAATTCATGTTCCACGATGACTGTCAACTACAATGCTGGACAGTTCCATTATGCGATAGGCATCAACAATCAGATTCAAGAAGAAACCGATTGGCGTCTTCATATCAACGGTGCACTTTACAAGCTTGATGCAGAACAATTTAGCATGCCGAGTGGCGTCCAACTCTCTATAACCACAAGTCAAAATACTGATGGCAGCTATGACCATGTCCTTTCACCTAACCAACCGATCAGGGCACACCAATTTTTAAATTTTGTCTATCGTGGAGCCCCAGAGAATGATAGCAATGACTATTCTGCGGATGTCGATATTGAATGTGAAGTCGATGTGACCAGTTTGTGTTCTAATGTGAATTTCAATTTTTTCAATGAGCAACAATTCTCCTTTGGATTTGGCGTGCAGAATCAAAACAGCGTGGAACTGTACCCTTATGAGGTTCATATTGACAATGCATCATACCGATTAGACACTGATCTATTGACACATACAGGGTTTGACTTCATTGATGTAGACAATGGCGATGGCACTTTTGACTACTACTTCGTCGCCCAAGAGCCTATTGCGGGCTTTGGAAGTTCTCCTACTGTAAGCTCGAGCCAAGACTTTGGGCCAAATCCAAGATCTAATGCCAGATCTATTAATTGTGGTAATGAGGTGGTGGGCACTGGAAATGATGGAGGTTTAGAAAGTCATGGAGGCTTAGCGTCTAAGATTGCATTAAGGACATTCAGACGTTCATTAGGTATCAATCACCAACCAAGATTAAAAAATGACAATGCGATCTTATCCGATTTAGCACCTCAGCATATCATAAGAGGGGATAACTTGATTGAGACTTCACCAACGGACCTAGTCCCAATTACGAGAGCCGAAACGATCTGGGCAGGAGATTACTTTATCAATGAAACACGGTTTGCCTCAATATTTGCAAGTAAAACCTCTGATGAAATATATGATCACACTAAGGCGATCTGCGATCGTGTTAAAGGATCGGAATTAGCAGCAGTCGAGGTCGTCAACATAGAAGGACATGACGCAATCTTAAGTATTATACGCAGACCGAATAATACTATCGAATATGCGATCTCATTTTCATTGGCCTACGAAACCTTTGGTGATTTCACCATGTCAAGCTACTGGTCAATCGATGAGTATGCATCAAGTCCGAACTACCTGAATTATCAAGTATGGACTAACTCAAGGGCAAAGACTATTGCGGCAGTTGAACAGATATTAGAAACAATCGAATCAAATAATCATAGCTTGGTTGCAGCGAAGATTCCGTCGCAAGCCCCACAGCTGTTTGCAACAAGAGCTCATTATCGGTTCGGGAAGTTTAATATAGAACTCCACAACCAGCTTACTGAACCAACAATGGTATCCTTTGAAGGTTATTACACTACGAAAGAAGTTGATGGCATACAAGTGCCATTTACAACAGAGTTAGAGATCATACCAGGTGAGACATCTATAGCATTAGATGTAGCCAGCGGCAATGTATTTGATGCGGAAATCAGTTTCCAGGCTGCCAACAGTCAAAAAGATGTTATCTACATGGCGGATGGCGCATGGGGACTCGACTTTATAGAGTCGTCTACCACTATCAATCAATTTAATATTACAGACGAGGATAGAACGGCATCTGAGGATGACTACCTTGTAGAAAGAGGAATTTCGCTTAGCGGCACTACGGATTCATATGTCTCAATCTTTAAGCAACTTTTGCCAGGTAGCTTACCAGTTGACATGTCTTCTTACAATACCATTTCATTTGACTCACGTCGCACCGGCACCTATCAAGTTACGTTGATCACTGCCGACAATACTGATCCAAGCTTAAATATGAGCTATGCATTGGAAGTAGAGGCCGATAGAGAAGTGAATATTCCATTCAGTCTATTCAGCAATGTTGAGGGAGCACAACTCGATCCGAGTAATATTACGACTCTATATATCGCATTTATCAAAGACCAAAACGATAGTGGTGAATTCGAGTTTGAAATAGAAAATATTCGCTTCACTAATCTGGAGGAGAACAATTTAAATATCAGGACAGATAATGAGTCACTTCATGTGTTTCCTAATCCAACGAGCGATCGTGTCAGCGTGACGCATTTCTTCGCTAATGATGGAGATGCATTAATCAATGTCTACAATCCGCAGGGAGCGTTGATCTATCAGCAAAACACTGCAGCCTACAAAGGACTACAACTTTTTGAAATCGACTTACAAGACAATCTACCGGGACTTTATGTGAT
>CAZDHV010000194.1:0-6023 GCA_964505335.1 uncultured Saprospiraceae bacterium
ATGAGCGTAAAAAAAGGCCTTCGCTTTTAACGAAGGCCTTTTTATATCCCTTAATTATATTATCCTATGGATAACTTATACGACTATCACAATGTATAGGTCAACTTTGCCAATGCTATCCTACCAATAGTAGGCAGTGAAGGAGCAAATCGATATTGAGAATCAAACAAATTGTTGACATCAAGACCTACTTTTAATCCACTGTCAAACTTGTAGCCGACACTTAAATCCACGAGGTTTTGCTCATCAGTTATTCCTGAGAATAAACCGAAGGTCGCATTATATGACGGTGTCCGTTGAAAAGCTAAACTGCCACTCCATGCTACTTCAGGCAGATATTGTACTCCTAATCTAAATTTGTTGTCTGGAGTATTTAATGAGAACGGATTCTGAACATCATCTTCTCCTGGGAACCACTCGGTTTGCGATAGCCACGAGTAGTTGAAATAGCCGATTAAGTTATTGGTTAAGTAATATGATGCACCAAAATCAACTCCAGTATAAGAGATGTCACCGACACTTACCTGATTACCAGTAGCGATATGTACTATATCATCGTCCAGTGGAACAGCGCCTATACCAGACTCAGCAGCGCCTATAAGACCGTATAGAGCACCTACACCCGTTACCGGGTCATCAAATCCCGCTCCTGCTCCAGCATAAGCCGCAGCAATGCCGGCGGCGGTTCCAGCGGCAACCTCTTGTGGTACGCCCAGCCCAACAAGGTGGGTAGTAAGTGCTGCGCCAACTTCAGCAGCTAAACCACCTCCTGAATCAGCACCAATTAAGCTATATGCAGGCGCAAGCGCTGTGAACTGAAGCGCCCCGTCTATACTCCGATTATATACATCAATGGTGAGTTTCAATTTGTTTTGGATAAATCCACTATATCCAATCTCATAGGTCGTTTCACTAGCTACGGGAAGAGGAGCATTATTCTGCGGAGTGAGAGGTGTACCATCAAATATGTTGAAACCTACGAAAGTTCCTGTTGTCCCTTGTGGAACAAAGCTTTGTAGAAATGGAATTATTCCTAATGGGTCGCTGCCTAATTGAGGTCCTAAAAACTGTAATACCGTAGGAGTAACTGCTCCATAAGGAAGTGCCAACGGAAGTCCAGGAGTATCCAGTGGCAAGCTTGGAAATCCTGGAATAGTGAGATCAATAACAGAGTTCTCATCAAAAAAATGAGTAGTCGCTCCTCCGCTAAACCATATATCTGCTATACCAGGTATTGCCGCAGCGACAGGAAAGTCGAGAAAGAAATCCAGAGCACTTGGCACATCACCGGCTATATTAAATGAGGCTCTAAAAGTATGGTTCGGATCTGGCTTATAAACCAACGCCGCTCTCGGAGAGAAAAAGCCCTCATCCAAAAAATCAAAACTGTCATAGCGCCCTGCTCCTAAGATATCAAACTTAGGACTTATTGCCCATTTCGCCTGTACATATCCACCGAATATGCCGTAATCGTCAATATCCTCATTTCGACCAAAGGTGGTATTTCGAGATTCAGAAAACACTTGACGTGTATCAAATCCTGCAGTTACATCCACATTAGCACTAGGGATTTCGAAGTTGTACTGAATCTGACTTTCTAAGCCTTGCCTTGCAATAGCAGATATCAAACCTGTTCTGAATAGTGAAGTAGGAGGATTGGAATCAAATCCACCGGAATCATCACTGAAGAACACCTGTGCAAACAATCCCTTATATTGAACTCTCGCTTGTGTATAGAGGTTATTACCTGCGCCGATACCTTCACCTTGATTGTTAAAAAACAAGGATCGTATACCCGTACCACCACCGGTTAGATTTATACTGAGATCCTCGCTAGGTCTAAATTCTAGTGTAGCATTTACCGTAAAGTTGAAGTAATTGTCCAACAATGGATTACCATCGCCGTCATCATCCAAATCATCTACGAGTACCGAGCCAGGCGCAAATGCGTCTATTCTACCATTGAAAACAGTTGGCTCAGATATCGTGCTAGACAAGGCGGCAATAGTCGCCGCATCAGTAGGATCGTTCGGATCTAATCCAAACTCGTCTCCCCTTCTATAGTTCGCATTAATTTTAAACCCAAACTTGTCGCTCACTTTGGTCGCATGCCTTGCTGCAATCCCAAAAGTGTTTAACTCCCCCCCGATTACTTCAACGGTGGTTCCAGGATCATCAATAGGGCTCTTAGAGATATAATGTACAACTCCTGATGTGACACCAGCACCATATAAGGCAGAGCCAGGTCCTCTGACCACCTCGACTCGCTCTAAGTCAATGGTATTGATACCCGTATTACCTGCAAAGAAAGATCCCGTCCCTGCTGCGACAAGATTTCGATAATCTAATATTGAAAATGTCGACGTTGCAAAGGCGCCATTAGCACCTCTCAGTTCGACATTGATACGTCCTGCAGATTGTTGTTGGACCGTAACGCCAGGTAAATTTATAATCGTTCTTGCCGGATCTAAGCTCGGCGAAACTGAAAGTTGTCGTGCTCCAATTACTGATACTGACGCAGGAGCTTCCTGAACCTTCTCTCTCCGACGTGAAGCAGATATAACAATGTCTTCCCCCAAGAAGATTCCCTCACTTAGGACGATGTCAACATTAGATGACACCCCATTAATCACTCGCTCTTGGCTGTTGAATCCCGTAAATGAATACACAAGGGTCAAGGGAAAAGACTGGGATGTACTTAAGGAATAATACCCATCCAAATCTGTAATGGTTCCTTCTGAAGCTCCTTTGATAATTACATTAGCCCCAAAGAGTGGCTCTCCATCACTGCCAGTTATTGTTCCTTTGACTGTGTTTTGCCCCATACTTATGCTGCTAATTAACAGCGCAAAAGCTAACGACATAATTTGATAAATAGTGGTATGTTTCATACGTAAGGTTAGTTTAGAATAGCATTTTGATTTATTTTCCACATTGCATGGAAGTAGTTAGTTATTGCAAACTTACTCATGTCCTCACAAATCTTAACTAATATCACTAGACTTTTATCTGATTACCGTGTCTTCTATAAGGTGCTGTCGTAATCTCAATCAGCTTGGCACTATTGACCACAGATAACAAGTCTGCCTTATTTTCTAAAAGGCGCCAATTCATTCTATAGCCAAATTATCATTTTATTTTGCTTTACGAGCTACAGGTAATACATTATTGAATAACTCGATCATACCATATAAGTCATCATCACTAAAGGGATCAATTAATTAAGGACAACTTTTACAAAATCAACATGCAGAGTAAAACTTATACAGAAGAGCACCTAATGTTCAAGGAGACAGTTGAAAACTTCATGAAGAAGGAGGCGCTTCCCTATTGTGACAAATGGGAGAAAGCAGGAATCGTCGATAGAGACATCTGGACAAAGACTGGAGCCATGGGGATGCTCTGCATGGATATGCCAGAAGAATATGGTGGCATGGGACTCAAGGACTTTCGATATAACGCAATTCTCCAAGAGGTCATGATAAGCCTTGGTATAGGTGGGCCAGGATTCACATTACAAAATGACATCATGGCTCCCTACTTCGAAAAGTATTTCACACAAGCTCAAAAGGATAAATGGTTGTCTAAAATCATATCTGGAGAGATTATCACTGCTATTGCCATGACAGAACCAGATACTGGTAGCGACTTAGCGGCAATGCAAACAACGGCTATCAGACAAGGAGATCATTATATCTTAAATGGCGCTAAGACTTACATCACCAATGGCATCTTAAGTGACCTGGTATTAGTCTGTTGTAAAACTGACCCTACAGAGAAGCATAAAGGCCTTAGCATCTTGATTGTAGAGAGAGGCATGGAAGGATTTGAGAGAGGTAAAAATTTAGAGAAAATAGGTCTGAAAGCCCAGGATACCGCAGAACTGTTTTTTAGAGATGTCAAGGTTCCTGTAGAGAACATTCTTGGCGAAGAAGGGATGGGGTTTTATTATCTCATGCATAATCTTCCGCAGGAAAGGTTATCTATCGCAGTTGGCGCCGTAGCCTCAGCTCATAGAGCTCTTGAGGACACCTTGGCTTATGTGAAGGAGCGTAAAGCCTTCGGGAGACCTATTGGCAAATTCCAAAACTCCAGATTTAGAATGGCGGAGATGAAAACGGAAATCACCATAGCCAGAACATTCTTAGATGAATGTATCCTTGAACTCAACGAAAACAAACTCAGCAATGATAAAGCTGCCATGGCCAAATACTGGACAACCGAGATGGCTGGCAGAGTAATCGATCAATGCCTACAACTTCATGGTGGTGCTGGATATATGTGGGAGTATCCTATTGCTAAAGCATATGCCAACCAAAGGATCATGAGAATCTTGGGTGGTACGAATGAAATCATGCGTGAGATTATTGGTAAGTCAATGGGCTTGTAGAGAGCTGATTCGATCAAATTAATAAGTAGATGCGAAAATTGAATATGACCTATAAATACCTAGAGTTTGTAGTGGAAGAAGGGCTTGCCACGATAACGCTTAATCGTCCCAAACGCCTCAATGCCTTAAGCGCTGGCATGATCGATGAGTTATATGAAGCCGTGACTCATGTGGCTACAGATAGTGACATCAAGGCCGTACTGATTACTGGTGCTGGCAAGGGATTTTGCTCGGGTGCTGATATATCCGCCGCTCCTGACAAAAGCGCCGAGTTCCTATTACAACAAGGAGAAAGAGCTTATGACGCAATGATCAGGAGGTATAACCCAATCATCCAGACGATTCATGATATGGGTAAGCCAGTCATCGCTGCAGTTAACGGTGTTACCGCAGGATATGGCAACTCCATAGCGTTAGCATGCGATGTCGTGTTTGCAGCAGAATCAGCAAGCTTTATACAGGTATTTGTGCCCAATCTTGGTATCGTACCTGATGGCGGATCCACTTGGTTACTACCCAGGATAATCACCGTGCCACGAGCAATGGGCATGTTTTTATCTGGTGATAAGATCAAAGCGAAGCAGGCCGAAGAATGGGGCATGATCTGGAAATGCGTACCAGATGAAGAGTTAATGGAAGAGGCTCAAACCTTTGCTAACAAACTGGCCAAAGGTCCTTCATTGGGTATTAGATCATTTAAAAATGCCATGAACCAGTCTCATGAAAACTCATTGCAACGACAACTTCAGTTAGAAGCAAACCTCCAAAAAGTCTGTTGTGGTTCTGTTGATTTTGCAGAAGGATGCTTAGCCTTTGGAGAAAAGAGAAAGCCTGAATTTATTGGTAGGTAATCGAAAATTAAACATAGTATTAGGAATATGGGTCCATTAAAAGGAATAAAGATCATCGAAATGGCAGGTATCGGACCTGGCCCGTTTGCGGGAATGATCTTAGCAGATATGGGAGCTGATGTCATAATCATCGAACGGAACGTAGATCCTAAAAAGAGGCGAATACCGGATTGTAACCGCAGGGGAAAGCGATCTATCGCCCTCAATCTTAAAGATCCCACCGGAGTAGAGACACTCCTGCAACTGGTCGAGCAGGCAGATGCATTGATAGAAGGCTATCGCCCAGGCGTGATGGAGCGCCTCGGAATAGGGCCTGAGGTATTACAAGAGAGAAATCCAAAGTTAGTCATCGGCAGAATGACTGGATGGGGTCAATTTGGACCTTTGTCAAAAGCTGCTGGCCATGATATCAATTATATCTCTCTAACTGGCGCATTACGTGCTATCGGTAGAAAAGATGCAAAACCTGTCCCTCCCTTAAACCTCGTTGGCGACTACGGCGGTGGAGCTATGTTCCTTGTCACTGGCTTATTGGCTGCATTAATAGAAACACAAAAGTCAGGTAAAGGTCAAGTCATCGATGTGGCGATGACCGATGGTTCAGCTGTTCTCATGTCCGTATTCAACACGCTTCATGCCATGGGACTTCAATCCACTGAACACGGTTCTAACATGTTGGATTCTGGGTCCCATTATTATGATGTGTATGAAACCAAGGATGATAAGTATATTTCTATTGGCTCGATTGAGCCACAATTCTATGCCCTACTCATTGAAAAAGC
>CAZDHV010000195.1:0-5990 GCA_964505335.1 uncultured Saprospiraceae bacterium
TTCATTAGCTACTTCTACCAATACACCTAAGTATGTTGGTGGATCTAGTGCTGCTACGGCTACAACAGCGGGTATAGCCGCATTAGTTTGGGCCACTAATAGCAATATGTCAAGAACTCAAGTTCTCGATAGATTGAAGCAGGCGTCGGATTTTTATCCTAGCCGCAGTGGTTCGTTTGGATATGGAAATATAAATGCAGATGCCGCAGTGCGTGGTGTTGGATTCTAAGAAGCAATAATAATGTTCTTTAAAAAGCGCTTGATCAGACATCAAGCGCTTTTCTTATTTATAGGCAGTAGGAGAATGTAGTTTTATTAATTCTTGGGACTGCTATACAACTGTCCTTCGATCATCATTTTGGAGATGATCTCACAAAGTATCTCTGAGGTTCCACCACCAATCTGACCTAGTCTAACATCTCTATACATTCGAGCTAAGGGATAATCTTCCATAAAGCCATAGCCTCCAAACATTTGCAAACACTGATGTATAACCCTATCCGCCAATTGGGTTCCTAACAGTTTGGCCATAGATGCTTCTTTGACAACGTACTCTCCATCTTTGTATCGACGGTATAAATCATATACGAAGACCTTAGTCATTTCTATTTCTGAAGCCATCTGAGCTATGCGATGTCTAAGCACTTGGAACTTATTGATTTTCTTGCCGAAGGCCTCACGTTCATTCATATATTGCAAGGTGACCTCAAGAGCATAAGAAGACGCTGCTACGCCTCCGTTTGCCATAGATAAGCGCTCAGAGACAAAATGCTGCATGATGTAAAAGAATCCATGATTCTCGGCTCCTAACAAGTTAGCGGCTGGAACCCGAACATGATCTAAGGCTATCTCACCAGTATCAGAAGCATGCCAGCCTAATTTGCGTAATTCTGTTGCACTGAGTCCAGCAGAGTCGCGATCTACTAAAAACAAGCTGATGCCTTTAGCCTTCAGTTCAGGAGCGGTTTTAGCAACAATGATTAGAAAATCACTAAGCACACCATTTGTGATGAATGTTTTGGAGCCATTGAGGATGTAGTGGTCACCATCTTTGACCGCAGTAGTCCTCACTGCTTGGACATCAGATCCTCCACCAGGTTCAGTGATGGCGAGACACCCTATTAGTTCTCCTTTTATACCGGGTACCAGGTACCTTTGTTTCTGCTCTTCATTGCCTTCGGCGTTTATATGGGCGAGAGCCAACAACGGATGCGCACCTATAGAAGCTCCGAAGCCTCCAGAGTTCATTCGAGCGATCTCTTCATCAAAAATGACATTATAGAGCACATCGGCGCCCATGCCACCATAGCGCTCAGGGAATGTCATACCAAAGAACCCCATAGCGCCGAACTTGCGATATATTTCTCTTGGTAAACGACCATCTAACTCCCATTGATTGATATGAGGTCGTACCTCTTTCTCAAGAAAATCTCTAAAAGTTTGTCGGAACATCTGATGCTCCTCGGTAAAAAAGTTATTGTTCATCAATGAGTAGTTGTAGAGATGTTATTTAATATGGCTGTCATAATTTGTTCTTGAAATTTTTCAGGAAGATCATGCCCCATTCCGTCGATGATACATTTTTTAGCATTTGGGATTAAGCGATGATACTTTTGGGCGTGTTCAACTAGTATAAGTGGGTCTCCAGTACCGTGTAATATCAGCGTGGGGATGCTGATTTGCCCCAATCGATCATATCGAGATCCGCTTTTGGCGATAGCGACGCCATGTTGTCTTGAGGCTTTAGGGTTATAGCCTTTCCTTCTAGAGACTTCATAATAGGCTCTGTTTAGGACAGCGTGTTTGTTGACTTCATATGACGCATCACCATGCAGCAAGTGATAAATGCTTAACTGCGCCTTCATGCTATTAATCGCTGATCTATTCAGACTATACTTCAGGTATATTCGTCCTACTCCCAACCTAAATGCTGGAGTGACTTGGGTCAACTCAGGATCATAGAAATATCCTGTTGATAGGAGTGACGATAGCGATAGAAACCGGTCAGGATAGTCCAATACCAATGTTTGAGAAATCATGCCTCCCATAGATACTCCTATCACATGAGCCTGATCTACCTTGAGATGATCCAAGACCGCAATGGCGTCAGCTGCCATTTCTGATAGCTTGTAATAGTTTCCTTTACCCCAATCTTCAACCCAACTGGAGTTTCCTACATCACGATTGTCCATTCTGATGATCTCATATCCAGCATCGGTCAGTCCATCAAGTATATATGCAGGCCAATCTAACATGGTTTGTGCTAATCCATTGACGAGTAATACAGTTCCTTTATGTTCAGAGGACGGTGGTATCTGATTATAGTGAATCATCAGATCGTCAGATATATGAACCTCACCTGTTACTCCATATACATGTTCGACCGGGTCCATTGCCGCAATCTTATTAATTAACTCCTGATCTCCCGAACTTATCTGATATCCACCCTTGAAGAATAGATAACTTCCTATAACCGCTATAATTAGTACAATAAGTAAAATGGTCATCAATCTTCTGTATAATGTTTAACGATTCCAATAGCTTGTTCTCCACCGCCAGTATAGAGCAAGTAAAGTTGACCATCATCATCCTCATAAATATCCGGCTCTCTAAGCTGATTTTGAGGGTGAACTTACTTCGCCTCGTAGAGATGAGCTCGGCATTTCTTCTGCTCCTTTCTACTCCAATTCTGGTTGCATTATATCTTGAGATCCTCAGTAAATGTAGGTGATAGGATTAGATAATTCTACGTGCTTATTGGCAGAGAGACAAGTAATTAGGGTAAATCGCAGAGATGTCAAAAGACAATTATGTCGATTCAATTGAGCAGATATAAGTAAATAGATTCCTATCATTAGGTGCACTTATGAACTTGATCAATTATGCTATCTACTAGGACTAAGCTATTATATGGAGTGGGCTTCTCGGCTAGAGGTATAAAAGATGGTCTTTTTCAGATTTTTCTGTTTTTCTATTTCAATCAAGTCTTAGGATTGGACCCTGCTTTTGCAGGATCTGCTTCCCTTATAGCATTGCTTTTTGATGCTGTTACGGATCCTATAGTCGGATTATGGTCAGATCGATTCAGATCCGAACGATGGGGGAGGAGACATCCATTTATGGTATGGTCTGCAGTTCCTTTAGGGATTTTTACGTACTTACTCTTTCTACCTCCCTCAGGTTTAGGGCAGATAGGCTTATTCATATGGCTGACCACCTTTAGTGTTTTAGTGAGGGCGGCGCTGACGTTTTTTGTTGTGCCACATATCTCTCTTGGTGCGGAGCTTACTGAGGATTATAATGAGCGCACTTCAGTGACGGCCTACCGGATTATGTTTGCGGCCTTAATAGCACCTATAGTCATGATAATTGGATTCACTCAGTTTTTTAAGGGCATCGATGGCGATAATGGTATGTTTAATGCAGCCGCCTATCCAAAATTTGCTTTGTTCTGCGCTGTGCTCATGATCATTTCTATTCTCATTATGGTCTGGGGTACTCGGCATGTCATACCCTCCTTACCCCAAGTCGCTAAGGGTAATGATAGACCTTCCTTCATGCAAATGTTACGGGGTTTTGGTGTGGCAGTTCGGATGAAGTCCTTTGTTACATTAGTGGGATATATAATGATGGTGTATGTAGGGTTAGGGATCGGCATAATATTGACGACCTACTTTATGACCTATTTTTTTGAATTGACGGAGTCAGAGATGGCCTTGTTGCCGATAGCTTCAGCAGTTGGAGCCCTTGTTGCGTTTGCTCTTGCTCCACGTATGAGTAAGCGATATGATAAAAAGAAAAGCGCCATAATCAGCACCATTTTATTTGGCTTGTTCTTTTCGGCTCCATTCATATTAAGATTGTTAGGCCTTTTTCCTGAGAATCATACGGCTGCCTTGCTACCAACTTATGTGCTGCTGATAACTGTAGCATATGGATTCCTTTGGGTAGCGATGAGCTTGGGTGCTTCTATGATGGCAGACATAGTCGACGAGTACGAAGTGAAGAGTGGTCTGAGACAAGAAGGCTTGTTTTTCTCTGTAATGTCATTTTCTCATAAGACGACCACAGGAGTAGGTACTTTTTTAGCAGGATTAATTTTAAGCATCATTGCTTTTCCTGTTCAATCCGATGTTAGTGCGGTTCCGGCAGAAATAATCAGGGATTTGGGAATAGTCGGTGGACCAATATTGTTGGCAATTTACTGGGCTTCCTTATTGTTTTTATTCAACTACCCACTGACTAAAGAGACCTACCAAAAGATTAGAAGCCAGCTTGACGAGGTCTCATAAGCTTAAAAAAAGAAAGCACTTCTCATGATTGAAAGGTGCTTTATATAGTTTGTGACTCTTGACTTATTTCAAGAGTTATTTTTTAGCGCTATTATGGAATGAGCTCCACTTCTATAGCTAATAGACCCTTAGGGCCTTTCTCTGTGTTGAATCTTACCTTATCGTGTTCCTTAATTGGATCCTGCAATGCATTTATATGCACGAAAATGCTATCACGAGTCTTGTCGTCTGTGATGAAGCCATATCCTTTTTCTGTATTGAAGAATTTGACCGTACCTACTCGCTTAGCATCAACAGGTTCATTTTCTCTATATGGTACGCCTAGAGGAATATCTTCTGCCTTGACCACTTTTTTCTTCTTAGGATCTGGTGGAGTATCAGAGAGGTTTCCATTTTCATCAACATATACCAGTTGATCTTCAAATGCTACTTTACCTCTTTCCATTTTTTCTTGCTTGCGTCTTAGACGCTCCTCCATTTTGTCTTGCTTCTTCTTCCTTTTCTTTTTTTCCCTTTCTTTTTTGCTGAACGTCTGTTGCGATCTGGCCATACCAAATTTTAGTTATTACGAAATCAGGAGGAAACTACAGCGATTTTGGAAAATAGGTCGGTCTCAGCTATTTCAAAAAAAACAAGTTCAAGCTCCGTTGATGCGGCAAAGATATTGTTTTTTAACGATTGGCGTAAACGAAGTGATTTCCTTATAATTTTGACCATTAATCAAGCCTTGTTCTCTTACTGTCAGAATAATGTTGGAGACATGGTCGTTTTGTAATTCAAGTAAATAATAAGAAGAAATGAGAAAGATTTTGGCAATATACGCCCTTGCATTATTATGCATCAGTTGTGGTGATGATGATCCTGGAACCGGAGGTCCAGTTAACCCAATAAGTGCAGATGCTGTATTCTGGACAGGTCCAGAACTCACATTCACTTTAGGAGATGGCTTAGACCATCGTCAAGAAGTCAATCAGGATCGCCTTACTGACAATGTCATCATAACCCGGAGTATCATAGGAGGTCAGATTTTTAATTTTGTGACAGAGACGGCTGCATCCAGTGGTATAAGCCCTGCTGGTACTGAGTGGGCAATTGGAAGAGCTGAAAATGCTGAAAATCTCGTATTTGCACCTTTTAGACAGACGGTCGGAGATCCAAGGGACAGAGTAGTTGGACTTGACCTCGTATTACACTTGATCGAAGATGATATCTTCATCGATGTCACATTTACCTCGTGGTCACGAGATATGAACGGTGGCTTTGCTTATAGAAGGACAACACCTTAAATACAAGCTCTCAGCTATATATATGGTGGATTATTGAATTGATTGAGACTTTAATCCGATAGAAGCAACCTATTTATAGGATTGCTCGTACTGACTTTTGTAACAACGTTGCTTAGACAGCGTTGACTTTTTTTATATCAAAATAACACCTGATTTGAGACATACATTTTTATTCGTATTACTCGCCCTAGCTGCTATAGGAATAATGGCATGCGGCGATGACGATGATCCCGTAATAGAAGGTCCGACTATATGGGATGGCCCTGTAACGACATTTACACTAGCAGACGGAGCAGACTTCAGAGATACTATTAGCCAAGATATTATTTCGCCGAGTGTAATTATTACCCGTAGTACCGAAGGTGGTCAAATATTCAATGTAGCCCTTGAAGAGATGGCCAGTAGCATGACC